>JBOHTX010000022.1:0-15751 GCA_050733855.1 Vulcanimicrobiaceae bacterium | reverse complement strand
CGCTAACACCGTCGGCGGCGCGCGCGGCGCCGGGCGAACCGCTCGCCTTCAAACTCGATGCGGGCGGGACGCCGCTCGCCGCGACGCTCGTGCTGCGCGTGAGCGACGCCGCCGAAAGCGGCGGGGCGTCCTTCGACGATGCGCCGCCGCTGCTCGCGAGCGGCGCGACGACCTTGCAGGCGCCTGCGTCGAGCGATCCGTCGTGGCATACCTATGCCGAGCCGGCCGGTTCGCACGCCGCCGATATCTTCGCGCTCGAACCGCCGCAGACGTTCGGCGCGCCGAGCGCGACCCTCGGCGCGGCGAGCCCGCGCATCGCCGACTGGGAGGTCCGCCCGCTCTCCGGAGCGTCGTTTACGCTGAACGCCCCGAACGAACCCGGCCGCTACGTGCTCTCGGTGCTCGCGATCGCGCGCGACGGCGACGTCGGCGCGGCCTCGACGACGTTCGAGGTGCCGTGACCGTCGGCGCGGGGCTCTAGGAAAGCGATGTTCGCGCGTCTCCTGCCGATCCTCGGGATCACCTTCATCGATATCCTGGGCTTCAGCATCCTGATTCCGATCCTGCCGTATTACGTGCAGCACTTCGGCGCATCGTACGTCGTGGTCGGCTTGCTCTTCGCGACCTTTGCGTTCTGCCAATTCTTCTCGGGGCCGCTGTGGGGCAACGTCAGCGACCGGATCGGTCGCAAACGGGTCCTCGTCATCAGCCAGATCGGCGCGACGTTCGGCTGGACGCTGCTTGCTTTTGCCCCGACTCTGCTCTGGGTGTTCGTGGCGCGGATCGTCGAGGGCGTCTCGGGCGGCAACATCAGCGTGACCCAAGCTTACGTCGCCGATCGCACGGCGCCCGAGGAACGGACCCGGGCCTTCGCCTATATCGGGGCGACCTTCAGCGCGGGGATCGTCTTCGGTCCGCTGATGGGCGGCGTCCTGCTCGCACACTACGGCTATCGCACGCCGTTTCTGTGCGCGGCGGCACTGCAGGTCGTTACCTTGCTCGCGACGATCTTCTTTCTGCCCGAAAAGGTGGCGCGCACGGCGGACGCGCCGGCGGCGCGCCTGTCCGATGTCGCACGTTACCTCGCCGATCGGAACGTCTCGCCCGTGCTGGTGCAAAAGTTCGCGTTTTCGCTCGGGATGTACGCGTGGTTCGCGGCCTTCGCGCTCTTCGTCCACGTACTGCTCGGGTACGGTGCCGCCCAGACGAGTTACGTGTTCGCCGCCTTCGGCGCCGTCAGCGTCGTCATGCAGCTCGCCGTCGTCGGCCGGCTCACCGACCGGCTCGGAACCCGCGCGGCCTCGAACGTCGGCTTCGCGGCCGCGTGCGTCTTCTTTGCGTTGGTGCCGGCGGCGCACACCGCGGCGATGCTGCTCGGCGCGCTGGCCGTGTTCGCCTTCGCGCTGGCGGTCACCAACGCCACAATTCCGACGCTGCTGACCGACGTCTCGCCCGAACGCGTGCGCGGCACGGTCCTCGGCGTCGGCTCGTCGCTCGACTCGATCGCCGGCGTGGTGATGCCCGCGATCTCGACTGGCGTACTCGGCGCATACGGGCCGGCTTGGACGGCCGCGCTGCCGGCCTGCTTTTCCTGCGTTGCGCTCGGCCTGGGGATCGCCGCACAGCGACGGCGCGCCGTGCCGAGCGAGTAGGAGAATCGCTCGCGGCGCGTCAAGGTCAAACGATGCCGCTGCGAGCCGCGGATAGCGCGATTGCGAACGCCAAGCTTATGCTGCTCGACACGTACGGGCTCGTGTACGCGGCCTACTTCGCGATGAAGGACCGGCCGCTCACGACCAGTGCCGGGATGCGCATCGAGGCCGCCTACGTCTTCACGACCACGCTCGTCAAACTGCTCGGCGACGAGCGGCCGAGCCACGTCGTCGCCTGTTTCGACCACGGCTTGCCGGCCGCGCGGCTCGAACGCTACGAGGCCTACAAGGCGCAGCGCGAAGCGATGCCCGATCCGCTCCGCGAGCAGTTCGCGCTCGTGCGGCGCGTGCTCGACGCCTTCGAGATCCCAGTCGCCGAACTCGAAGGGCACGAGGCCGACGACGTGATCGCGACGCTGGCCCGCGAAGCCGAAGCGCTCGGCGCCGAAACGGTCGTGGTGACCGGCGACAACGATCTCTTACAGATCGTGGACGACCGCACGACGGTGCTCGTGCGCACGCGCATGGGCGGCCTCACCCGCTACGACCGCGCGGCGGTCCGCGCGCGCTTCGACCTCGCTCCCGAACAGCTCGCCGACTATCGCGGTCTCAAGGGCGATCCCTCCGACAATCTTCCCGGAATTCCCGGGGTCGGCGAAAAAACCGCGATCAAGCTGATCAACGCGGCGGGTTCGCTCGATGCCTTGCTTGCGAATCCGGCGCTGGCCGGCTCGCCCAAGCTCGAAGCGCTCATGCGCGAACACGCCGAGGAGGCGCGCTGCTTCCGCGACGTGTCGCGGATCGTGCGCGATCTCGAGGTCGCGGTTCCTTGGGAGGCCGCGCGCTACCGGCCTCCGCCGCCCGAGCGGCTCTATCCGCTCTATCGCGAACTCGAGTTCCGTTCGCTGCTCGCCAAACTCCCTGCTCCGCAGAACGACGCGCTCTTCGCCTTCGCCGACGCCGAAGAGCGGCTCGCCGGCGAGTACCGCAGCTTCGATCTCGAACGCGGCGAAAGCGAGCGGGACGCGCTGCTTGCGGAACTGCGCGCGGCGCGCGCGGGGGTCGCGCTGGCCGTCGCTCCGAGCGGGGCGTTTGGAATCTCGCGCGCGGCAGAGAGCGGCGTTGCGTTTTCGCTCGAAGCGCTCGGCGAACCGGCGGTCGGCGAGGCGTTCGCGGAGGTGCTTGCGCTCGGGCCGCCGCTTGCTGCCCACGACGGCAAAGCGCTCGCGGCCGAGCTGCGCTTGCGCGGACTCGCACCGCCGGGCGGATTGCGGCTCGGCGACGACACGATGATCGCCGCGCACCTGCTCAACCCCTCGCGCACCTACGCCGTGCTCGGCGACGCGGCCGCCGAGTTTCTCGGCGCCCGCCCGCTCGAAGGCGCCGCCGCTGCCGCCGACGCGAGCCTGCGACTGGCGCCGCTCTTGCGCGAACGCCTGGCCGCGCGCGAGCAACTGGAGCTGTACCTGGACGTCGAACTGCCGCTGGTCGGCATCTTGGCGGCGATGGAGGCGCGCGGGATCGCCATCGATCTCGGCGTCCTCTCCGAGCTTGCCGGCGAAGTCGATGCGGCGATCGCACGGCTGGCCGCCGAAATCGAAGATCTGGCCGGCGAGCACTTCAACATCGGCTCGCCGCAGCAGCTCGGCAAAGTGCTCTTCGAGAAGCTCGGCCTGCCGAGCGCCGGCCGCACCAAAACCGGCTACGCGACCGGCAGCGAAGTCTTGCAGCCTCTCGCGCGCGAACACCCGATCGTCGCAAAGGTCCTGGAATATCGCGAGGTCAGCAAACTCAAAGGCACGTATCTCGACGCGATTCCGCGGTTGCTCGGTGCGGACGGGCGCCTGCGCACCATCTTCAATCAGACCTCGACCGCGACCGGCCGCATCTCCTCGACCAATCCGAACCTGCAGAACGTTCCGGTGCGGACCGAACTCGGGCGTCGCATCCGGCGCGCGTTCGTCGCGCCGCCTGGCCGGGTGCTGTTCGCCGCGGACTACTCGCAGATCGAGCTGCGCATCATGGCCCACCTCTCCGAGGACGCGGCGATGCGCGAAGCCTTCGCGCGCGGCGAGGATATCCACGACGTGACCGCGCGCGGTCTGTTCGGGGTCGTGGCCGGGGTCGAGGTCGAGCGGGAACAGCGCCGGATCGCAAAGTCGGTGAATTTCGGGCTGCTGTACGGAATGTCCGATTTCGGGCTCGCGCAACGCCTCGAGATCGAGCGCGGCGAAGCGCGGCTCTTGACGAAAGGGTATTTCGCGCGCTTTCCGCACGTGCGCGAATGGATCGCGCGCAATCTCGAGTTCGGGCGCGAGCGCGGCTACGTCGAGACGATGCTCGGCCGCCGGCGCTACATGCCGGACTTACGTTCGAGCAATCGCGCCCTGCGGTCCGCCGCCGAGCGGGAAGCGACCAACGCGCCGATGCAAGGGAGCGCCGCCGACCTCATGAAGCTCGCGATGGTGCGCGTCGAACGCGCGCTTGCGGCGCGAGGCCTCGATGCGCAGATGCTGCTGCAGATTCACGACGAGCTGCTCTTCGAAGTCGCGGCCGATGCGCTGGCGGAAGTGGCCGCGGTCGTGCGCGCCGAGATGGAGCGTGCCTATCCGCTCGCGGTTCCGCTCGTCGTCACGGCGAAGGCCGGCCCGAACTGGTACGAGGTCGAGGCGCTCGATGCGTAGCCGGACGCGCTGCGGGCTCCCGATGTTCGCAGCCCTCGCGCTCTGGTTCGCGCTCGGCAGTCCAGACGCGCTCGGCGCCGCCGCCGCATCGAGCGCGGCGCCGGCGGCGCTTCCCTGCGCGGACCCGCGTTTGCCGCACGCCATTCTCGTAGGTCCCTTTCCATCGGCCGCGCGCTCGGCGCTGCCGACGGTGACGATCGACGGTCCGCTGCGGCCGCTGGTGGTGGCCGTCGCCGCCGATACGCACACGCGCGACCTCGGCTTGATGTGCGTGCTGCACTTGCGCGCAGGCAGCGGGATGCTCTTCGTCTTTCGCGATGCCGAGCGCTGGGCGTTCTGGATGAAGAACACGCTGATTCCGCTCGACATGATCTGGCTCGATCCCGCCGGGCGGGTGACGGCCGTCGCGCGAGACGTGCCGCCATCGACGCTCGCGACGCCCGATCGCGCGGTCGCGCGCCGCGACGGCTTCGGGCGCTACGTCATCGAGGTTGGTGCAGGCGAGGCAGACGATCTCGGCATCCGTTCCGGCGTTCAACTTGCGCTTCCGCCGCTGTAGCCCTCGCCGATGCGCGCGCGCAAATAGGCGGCGAGCGCGCCTTCGATCTCGCTCGTGACCGCGCGCTGGCGGCCCTTCGGCGTTTGCGCCACGAGGCGCATACCGCCTCGCACGATCTCGATCGTCATGCGCACGATCAGCCGGCGCTCGTCGGGCACAAGCGCGGGCGCGCGCAACCGAACGATTGCGTCGAGCCGTTCGGCGACCTCGTTGTCGACCGAGGGGTTGCGTCCGACCACGCGAGCCATCAAGGCCGGAGCCTCGGGGTGCTCGCCGACGACCGCGGCGAGCGGCCGGATCAGGTCGCGAACGAAGGACTCGATTGGTCTCCCAGGCGCTTTCCGCGGTTGCTTCGCCCGAGGTCGCGCCGGGCGGCGTGATGCGCGCGCAGCGGCCCTCCGGGAAGAGCGCGTACGGCATATTCGTCGCACCGCTCTCGCGCCGCTATCCGGCGCTCTCGGAGCACAAGCCCGCGGTCTGCGTGATCGTCACCGATCCGGATGATCGGCGGGCGCTTCCCACCGAGTCCATCGCGCGGCCTTCGGGCTCACGCAAGCGCAGGCACGGCTGGCGGCCGCCTTGGCGCGCGGCGCCGATCTGCGCGAGGCCGCGGACGAGCTGCACATCACCTACGGAACCGCCCGCAGCCGCCTGGCCGAGATCTTCCAAAAAACCGAGACCTGCCGCCAAGGCGAACTGATCGAACTGCTGCTCGGCACGCTCTCCGGCTGATCCGCAACCCTCCGGTCGGCGGGCGGGTTCTCACCCTCCAGACGTGCCGGAGCTCCCCGAGGTCGAAACGATCGCGCGAGGTCTCTCGCGAGCGATCGTCGGCCGAACGGTCGAGCGGATCGCCGTCGTGCGACCCGAGGTCGTTGCTCCCGCGCCGCGCCGCTTTTCGCGAGCGCTGCGGGGCGAGCGGATCGCGGGGGTCGGCCGGCGCGGCAAGTACGTGGTCGTCTCGCTCGGCTCGGGCCGCTCGCTCGTTGTTCATCTCCGGATGACCGGGCGTCTGGTGGTCCAGCCGCCGACGGCCACGGCGCTCGAGCCGTATACCACGGTCGCGCTCGAGTTTGCGGGCGGCGGACGGCTCTGCTTTGCGGACGTCCGCCGCTTCGGCAGGATGCGCCTGGTCGGGCCGGAAGAACCGTGGGCTTCCGGGGTCGGTCTCGAGCCCCTTTCTCCCGATTTTTCGGGCGACCGGTTCTCGGGTCTGCTGAGCGGGCGGACAACGCCGATCAAGGCGTTCCTGCTCGACCAGCGACGGATCGCAGGCATCGGCAACATCTACGCCTGCGAAGCGCTGTGGGAGGCTCGGATTCGTCCGAGCCGACCGGCCGGGGCGCTCACCGGGCCGCAGCGGCGGCGGCTCCACCGTGCAATCGACGACGTGCTCCGGCGCGCGATCGAGATGCGGGGGAGCAGCATCGACGACTACGTCGATGCGGAAGGCCTCCGCGGCGGATTCCAAAACGCTTTGCGCGTCTACGGACGTGAGGGCGAACCGTGCCGGCGCTGCGGCCGGCCGATCGCGCGGACCGTCCTCGCTCAGCGAGGAACCTGGTGGTGCCGCACCTGCCAACGAATCTGACCGCCCGCATCCAACATCACTCGAGCTTCCGAGGAACGACGCATCATCACTTCCGAACCCCCCACCGCCACGACGACCGACGAGGGCGAAGACCAGCTGGCGCTCGAGCAGCGCCTCTACGAAGAAAGCCTCAAAGTCCTCGACGAGGGGCAGGTCCTCACGGGCGTCATCGTCGCGAAGTACCAAGACGAGTTGCTGGTCGATATCGGCGGAAAATCGGAGGGCCTGCTCAGCTTTCGCGAGCTTTCCCTCGCGATCGAGCCCAAGGAACTCAGAGTCGGCGATACCCTCGAAGTGATGATCCACCGGATCGACGACGAGGGGACGCTCTATCTCAGCGAACGGCGCGCCCGCGCGCTCAAGACCTGGGAAAAGGTGATCGCCGCGCACGAGCACGACGAAGTGATCGAAGCGACCGTCACGCAGGTCGTCAAGGGTGGGGTGCTCGTCGACCTGGGCATGCGCGGCTTCGTTCCGGCCTCGCAGATCCGCCGCCAGCCGGTCGGCAATCTCGACGAACTCGTCGGCAAACGCCTGCGCCTCAAGGTGATCGATCTCGATCACAAGCGCCACCGGGTCGTCCTATCTCAACGGTTGGTTCTCGAAGAAGAGCTTAACGCCAAGAAAGTCGAGCTGCTCGGGACGCTCGCCGTCGGTCAAATTCGCGAAGGCGTGGTGGTGCGGCTCGCAGAGTTCGGCGCCTTCGTCGATCTCGGCGGGATCGACGGCCTCATCCACAATAGCGAGCTTTCGTATGCCCGGATCAAGCATCCGAGCGAAGTCGTGAAGATCGGCGACACGGTGCAGGTCGAAGTCATGAAATTCGACCCCGAGGCCAAAAAAGTCTCGCTCTCGCTCAAGCACGCGCTCCCCGATCCCTGGCTCGAGCACGCCGACAAGCTGACCGAAGGCCAGCGCCTGATCGCGCAGGTCGTCAAGGTGACGCCGAACTACCTCTTGGTCGAGATCATTCCGGGCGTGCTCGCGATGGTCCCCAAAGGCGAGTTCGATCCGAGCGTCGGTTACGCGACCGGGCAAGACGTCGAAGTCACGCTGCTCACCATCAATCACACGACCCGCCGGATCACGGGCTCGATCCAGCACGTCGCCGATATTCCGCCCGAAGAGATCGCCGAATTCGCTGCCGAGGGCGAGGTCGGCTCGATCGGCGAGGCGCTCGACTCCATCCCGGAATAGCGGGGCGCCGCGGTTTCGGCGCAGGCACGGCGTCATGCGATTACGCGTCGGACTGAGCGGGGGGATCGGCGCCGGTAAGTCGTCGGCCGCGGAAATCTTCCGCGAACTCGGAGCGCTCGTGATCGACGCCGATGCGCTGGCGCGCGCCGTCGTCGCGCGCCCGGGCGAACCGTACCGAGCGATCGCCGAACGCTGGCCGCAGGCACTCCGCGCCGACGGCGAGATCGAGCGCTCTGCGCTGGCCGCGATTGTCTTCCGCGATCCGTCCGCGCGCGTGGCGCTCGAGGCGATCGTCCATCCCGCCGTCCGCGAACGCGGCCGGGCCCTGGAGGCGAGCGCGGCACCCGAGCAGATCGTGATTCACGAAGTGCCGCTGCTCTTCGAATCCGGTTTCTGGCAGCTCTGCGACGCGAACGCCGTCGTGGTCGCGGAGAAGCCGGCCCGGATCGCGCGCGTCGTCGCGCGCAGCGGCCTCGCGCTCGAAGAAATCGAGCGCCGGATGCGCGCGCAGATCGACCCGGCGCGCGCCACCGAACTCGCCGACTACACCATCCGGAACGACGGCTCGCCCGCCGACCTCCGGCACGCGGTCCGCGAGGTGTACGACGATCTCGGCACGCGCATCCCGACCGTCTCGAGCTCGCCCTGACGCTCGCCGCACCCGTTCGGCCGTTGCCGCAGGCCGGAAACGCTCGAGTCACCGCCCGGCAACGCGCCTGGCCTATCGTTCGCGGCCGAGGCTCGCGGCCGGCGCACTCCGCGCGGCCGGGGCAGCCGTTCCTCTCGTGCGCGCCGCCGTGATAGGATGAGCTCAATGACCGCCGACGCGCTCGATGCCCGTCTTGCCCGGCTCGAGGGTTCGTACGAGCAGATCGACCGCCGTTTGGGCGCGATCGAAGCGACCGTCGGCCGCCTCGACGCGAAGATCGAGGGCGTCGAAGCCAGGCTCGAGGCGAAGATCGAGGGCGTCGAAGCCAGGCTCGAGACGAAGATCGCGGCCGTCGAAACCAAACTCGATGCGAAGATCGATGGAGTGCGCGGCGACATCATTTCGGCCGGTCGCTGGCAGGTCGGCTTGACCCTGACGACCTGGATCACGCTGATGCTCGCGATTTTTCTGCACCACGCCTAAGATCGCTGCAAGCCGACCCCGACGCTCGGATCGAGGAACTAACCGCCGCGCAGGACGCGGCCGGCGCGTTCGCCGGTCGGCGCGCCGTCGCGTAAGGCCAAACGGCCGTTGACGAAGACCGCGGCGACCCCCTCGGGATAGGCGTACGGTTGCTCGTAGGTCGCGGTGTCGCGCAGGCGTTCGGGATCGAAGAGCACGAGATCGGCGAACGCGCCGGGAGCGATCCGTCCGCGACCGCGCAAACCGAAGAGCGCGGCCGGAAACGAGGTCATGCGGCGGATCGCTTCCGCAAGGTCGAACGTCCGCCGGCCGAAGACGAAGCGCCGTACGACCCGCGGGAACGTGCCGAACGTGCGCGGATGCGGCAGTCCGCGGGCAGTCGGGCCATCGCAGGCGCGCGCCGATGCGTCGCTGCCGATCGCGCAGAAGTCGGCCGAGAGCACGGTCGCGACGTCGTCCTGGCTCATCGCGAAGAAGATCGCTTCGACCTCCATCCGCGCTTCCGCCAGCAGGGCGAGTGCGGTACGCGTCGCCGTCGCCGTGCGCTCGCGCGCGATCTCGGCGACCGTCCTGCCGATCGTCGCGCCGGTCGGCTCCTCGTTTCGCTCGCCGCCGAAGCTCGCGATGCGGATCTGTTCCCAGCGGTCGTGCCAGTCGAGCTCGACGCGCAAGGTGAGCGCCGCCGCCGTACGCGGGTCGCGCAGCCGTGCGAGGGTTGCCTCGCGCCCGCCGGCGAGCGCGTCTTCGGGCAAGATCGTCGCCAACTCCGTCCACATCGCGACGTACGGGTAGCAATCGACCGCCACGTTGTGGCCGCGCGCTCGCGCGCGCTCGATCGCCGCGAGCGAACGATGGACCAAGCCCCAGTTGGGTTGCCAAGCGGCTTTGTGGTGCGAGCAGACGACCGCGACCTCGGCCGCCTCTCCGATCGCGAGCGCTTCGCCCGTCGCTGCGAGCAGCCCGGCGGATTCGTCGCGCAGGTGGGTCGCATAACGGGCGGCACCGGCGTCTCGCGCAGCACGCGAGCAGGCGATCAGTTCCTCGGTATCGGCGAAGCGCGAGGGGACGTACGCTAGGCCGCTCGAGAGCCCGAGCGCGCCCGCTTCGACCGCTTCCCGAATCGTCGCGCAGAGCGCGGCCGACTCGTCGTCGTCGAGCCGGCCGGGACGGTCACCGACCAGCCCGCGCCGGACGGTCCCATGCCCGACCAGCGTCGCCACGTTGATCGCCGGCCGCGCGCGTGCGACCTCGCCCAGAAACTCATCGAGGCTCTCCCAACTCGGATCGAGCCCGTCGAGCAGCAGCGCCGTTTGCTTGGCCTCGCGCGCCGGACCGAAGAGCGGGGCCGCGGAACGGCCGCAGTTGCCGCCGATCTCGGTCGTCACGCCCTGCGCGAGTTTGCCCAGGCAGCGCGGGTCGACCAGCCACAGCTCGTCGCTGTGCGCGTGCGTATCGATGAAACCCGGCGCGAGCGCGAGGCCCCGCGCATCGATGCGCAGGCGCGCATCCTGCGCCTCGAGCGCGCCGATCAGCGCGATCCGTTCGCCGACGATCCCGAGATCCGTAACGAACGGCGGTGCTCCCAGCCCGTCGTAGATGCGCGCGCCCGCCACGATCGCGTCGATCACCGGAGTTTAGCGGGGTCGGCGCTGGGTACGAGCGAGTTAGGCCACGCGGTGGTCCTGTTGCTCCTCATGCGCGCGGAAGGATCGTTACCATGGCACAGCATGCAATCAAGGAGCCGCTCGACGAGAAAGTCGGCGGCGAGATGTCGGTTCGCGAGGCCGGCAAAAAAGGCGGCGACACGGTGCGCGCGCGCTACGGCTCGGGCTTCTACGAAGCGATCGGGCGCAAGGGCGGGCAGGCGACGCGCGAGCGGCACGGCGCGCAGTTCTACGAGACGATCGGCCAAAAAGGCGGCCGCGTGGTCAAGGACAAGTACGGCTCCGACTTCTACGAAGAGATCGGTCACAAGGGCGGCCAGAAAGTAAAGCGCTTGATCGCCGAAGCGAAGAAGACGCTCGGCGAGCCCCACACGAACGGGCTCGTCAAAGCCGACGACGACTGACAAGCTCGACGTGCGAGGTGCGCGCCGCCTTATTTGAATGTGACGGCGCCCGAGACGCGACGTAAATCCATCGCTCCCGTCCGGATATCGTAGGTCAGGGAACCGACGACCAGCGGCGCCACCGCTCCGCTCGCGATCGTGACCGGCTGCGCCATCGTCAAGAGCTGCGCTCCGTTTTGCCAGCTGGCGGCGGTCGTCGTCAGCGTGCGCAGCGGGTGCGTGGCGATCGTGCGAACCTCGAGCGGGCCATCGACCGAGAAATCCTTGGTCAGCGTGTTTACCACCATGTGCGCGGCGCGAAACCGAAGATACGGTTTCCCGTTGCGATCGATCACGCCGTTGTGGACGTCGTCGAGGGCGACGATCGCTTGGTCTTGGGTCGTCGTCAAACGCGTGTAGTCCGCCGACCAGGCCGCGGTGTGGATGCGACGTCCGTCCGCGTAACCCGCGTTGAAGACGACCTGCTGCGCCGACGTCGGAACGGGCGAGGTATCGTTGCCGGCGGCCCAGATTCCGTAGGCGAGATAGCCGCCGAGCGCGAGCGCCGCCACCAGCGCGAGGCGCGGGATCACGCGCGCGCTCGCAGCACGGCGAGCCAGCCGAGATATCCGGCGCACAGGGCCGCGAGCAGCAGCACGATCGCGGGACCGCCGAGCCGGTCGTAGAGCGTCTCGACCGGCGGACCGATCGACCCCAGCACCACCGCTTCCTGGTCGAGTGCGCTGCGCGCCCGATAGCGCCCGGTCGGCGCGATGACCCCGCTGATCCCGGTCGAGGCGGCGCGCACGATCCAGCGCCCGGTTTCGATCGCCCGCAGTTGCGCGATCTGGGCGTGCTGGTAGGGTCCAGCGCTCGTGCCGAACCACGCGTCGTCGGTCGAGATCAGGAAGGCCGTGGCGCCGTCCTGCACGTCGCCGACGAAGAGGTTCGAGAAAGCCGATTCCCAACAGATCGTCGGCCCGATCGCGAACGGCCCGACCGGAACGATGCCGTTGGAATCGCCGGGCGAAAAATCGGAGACGTTGCGCGTCCAAGGAATCCACGCGAACAACGGCTTGAATGGCAGACGCTCGGCGAACGGCACCAGCCGGCGCTTGCGGTAGAGCGCATCGAGCCCGCCATCCGGCGTGAAGAAGGCGAGCACGTTGTACGACTTTCCGCCCGCGACCAGCAGTGAGCCCGCCACGAGTTCCGCGTGAACGCTGCGCGCAAGCGCGCCCAGACGCCGCTCGACGCGCGGCTGCTCGTTGAGCACCGTCGGCACGACCGTCTCGGGCCAGACGATCAGCTTGGGCCGGCCGCGCGCCGCGATGCGCGTGAGCAGCGCATACCTCTCGAGCGAGGGGCCGAGCGCATCGGGCGACCACTTGAGGCTCTGCGCCACGTTCCCCTGAATCGCCGCAACCCGCATCGTCGCGCGCGCCGCATGCGGCGCGGCCCACGTCGCCCACGCGATTGCCGTCAGCGCCAGCACCCCGAGCACGCCGGCGCTCGCATCGACGAGCGTCCCCCTGCGCCGTTCGGGACGCAATGCCGCAGCGACGTATGCGCCGAAGACCGCGAGCGCAAACGTCAGCCCGAACGGCCCGCAAAGGGCCGCGATCGGTCCGAGCGGCGAGGCGGCCTGCGTATACGCAAGCTCGCCGAACGGAACGCTGATCGGACCGAGCCCCTGCGAGCGCAGCCACTCGCCGAGCGCAAACGCGGCAGCCGCCGCGAGCGGCGCAAGCGCTCGCACCGCGCGCTGCGGCGAGCGCAGGCCGCGTGCGATCGTTGCGACCAACGCCCCGACGAGCGCAAAGCCGAAGAAGCCGTCGCCGAGCGCGGGCCCGAGCGCCAGCACGAAGCCGAACGGCGCGATCAGCGCGCCGGCCGTCTCCCCGAACCACGCAAAGGTGATCGCGAAGAACACGGTTCCGGCAAGCCAACCGATCCAGAAGGCCCGCTTCGGCGAACTCTCAAACCAAGCCCAAAAGAGCCCGATCAAACCGATCGGCGCAAGCGCGCTCGCATTGAATTTCGGGAACGCGAGCGCCAGCGCCAGCGCCCCCAGGAGCGCCACCCCGAGCGGCGCCAACGAGGAGACCATGCTCCGCCGAGCCGCACTCGCTACGTTCGCACTCTCGCTCGCGCTGGCCGCCTGCGGCCACCAGGTCACGCCCTCACCGACGGGCACGAATTCGAACCTTGCCGGGCATATGGTGATTACCTTCGAGACGCAAGGCGCGATGGACTTCACGAACAACACCTATGCGATCGTCTTCGACACGTGCGGCGGAGCGATGCCCTACCCGCAGGCCTACACGACCAACTTCAACAGCTACTCATACGCCTTCTTGGTCGGCGCCGGCGCCACCGGCGGCACGCTTGCGGGCGCGCAACTCGTCCAGTACTACCTCCCGAACGGTTCGGCCGGTCTCGCGAAACTCTCCGTCCCGATCTCACCTTCCTTAACCTCGCTCGTCATCTCGCCGGCCGGTCAAAGCAACGAGTTCACCCTGACCTTCGACCGCGCGCAGCTCGCGAATCCTAGCGGCGTCGGGCAACCGTGCCCCAACGGCGTTCCGCAAACGACGCCGACCCCGGCGAGCGGTTCGACAGCGACCCCAACTCCGACCGCGACGCCGACGCCGACCCCAACTCCCACGGCAACCCCCAGCGGCTCGCCGAGCGCCTCGCCCACGCCGACGCCCAGCGCCACGCCGAATCCGCAAGCGACGCCCGCCACGACCTGGGCGATCAACTTCTTCACGATCAGCTCGAGCGGCATCGTGCAAGATTCGCTCGGTATCGGCGGCCCGACCGACACGACCTGGGCCAGCACCTTCATCAACATCACGACCTTCAATCAAAATCCGATCTTCGTCCCGGCCGGCAAAGTCTTGCCCGCGAGCAGCTCGGCCGCGATTGCCGGCGGCGAAATCGACAACTACCCGTAGGGCCCGGAACGAGGCGGGGCGACGTCCCCGGCGGACGATGTCGGACCGCAAGGCTACGGGCAACTGCAGAGAGCATCAGCGGGCAGAATGCTCAGAAGTTGAGGCTTTGCGGGATGATCGGCGAGGATTGGCCGCCGAGGCCGAAGCCGAGGGCGTGGCCGGGGAAGGCGAGGATGATGACGTTGACGCTGACGGTCTTGAGGTCTTGGTTGTAGACGACTTGCACGTCGTAGCAGTGGTCGATGATGCGACTGAGGTAAATGCTCTTGTCTTCGAGCCGTTCGTGGTTGTGAAAATCGACGTTGGTCGCGAACTCGAGGGTGGTGTCGTAGCCGAAGGGCGTGATCGCCTGGACGTTGGCGGTCCCGAAGCCTTGGCCGGGGCCCGGTGCGTAGAAGCCGCCGATGATCAGGTAGGAACGCGGCGAGGGGCGTAGCGCAAGCTGATAGTTGAGCGGTTCCGCTTGGCGATGGAAGGTCGTGCCGTCGGAGAGCGTCAGCGCGTAATAGTCGGAGTTGAAGACGCGGAGGA
Organism: Vulcanimicrobiaceae bacterium; assembly: GCA_050733855.1. Classification (GTDB taxonomy): domain Bacteria; phylum Vulcanimicrobiota; class Vulcanimicrobiia; order Vulcanimicrobiales; family Vulcanimicrobiaceae; genus JBOHTX01. The sequence continues at coordinate 1,398 of JBOHTX010000022.1, read as the reverse complement.
CATCTTGGGCGCCGTGGCCGCCTCCCGAGAGGCGGTCGAGCAGTTGGAACGGTACGTCGCCCGGCCCGATCGGATGCTCTTCGTTGTAGGTGATCGAGTTGACGATGTGGTCGCCGAAGGGAGTCGAGATCGAGGCGGTTTGCTCTTCGAACGCCTTTTCGTCGCCGGTCGAATAGTATTCTTGTTGGACCTGTTCATCGAAGTTGACGACGCTGTTGCCGAGTTGGAAGAAGATTGGTTCGTTCAATTGAAACTGCGCACGGCCGGTGTTGAAGTGGTTTTGGGGCTCGTTGTACTGGCCGAGCGTGAGCTGAATCTGCGGCGGGAAGCGGAAGCGCCGGAAGAGCTCGTGCGGCAAGATTTGGAGCGCCGGGACGGTGTCGTACCCGAAGGGATTGGTCGAGTAGTCGGTCTTGCCGTAGGTCAGGGTGTAGTCGGCGAACGGCGACGAGAGATGGGTGAGCGAGTTGAGCTGGAGCGTGTCGGTCGAGGAGAGCGGGCTGTTGAAGCGCGCGTAGGCGACGTTGAGCTGCTCTTGCAGTCGCGGCGAGAGTGCCAGCGAGTCGATGAAGGCGAGGTTGAGGTTGTTCGAGAGCGAGCCTTGCGAATAGCGGCTGAAGGTCACGTTTTCGGTTGAGATGCCGCTTTGAGCGACGATCGAGCCGTTGAGGTTTTGGGTGGCCGGGAGGGTCAGGTTCGGACCGTAGTCGCCTGTGTAGTTGTAGTTGAACTGGCCGCGGATTTTGTTCGAGAAGTTCTCGGTCTCTTGCAGGTTGACGTTCGTTTGGCGAGCGTCGGCGAGCCGGTTATCGATCGTGTAGGAGTCGACGCTGAGCGAACGGCGGCCGCTCTTCGAGCCGATGAAGGCCACGTACCCCAGCCCCAGGCCCTCTTTGGTGAAGTATTCCACTCGATAGTAGCCGTAGTAGGTGTCGGTCGTGCCGAAGCCGATCCGGGCTTTGATGTAGAAACCCTCGATTTGGTCGTAGCCGATCTCGGGTAGGAAGCTCGGTCGGCGGCGAAAATTCTGCACTTCGCGCAGCGGGATGACGAGCAGCGGTAAATAGAAGATCGCCGTCGGCCCCAAAAAGAGCGTGTTGCGTCGCGCGACGAGCCGGCTCCCCGGGTAGATGTCGATCGTGCGCGATTCGATGTGGTAACCGGCGTGCGGACGGTCGCAAGTGGTGAAGCTGGCGCGGTCGCCGTGGGTGACGCCGTCTTGACCGGCGACGAGCTTCTGCGCGTTGAAGTAGATCTTGCCTTGCGCGACGTCTTCGACCGACTCCCCGCGCCCGTTGATCAGAGTCGCTTCGTGGGTGATCGTGTCGAAGACGATCGAGTTGGCGTAGAGGATCGAATCCTCGCTGCGGTTGAGCAAATAGGTGTGGCCGGTGACGG
>JBOHTX010000021.1:0-16242 GCA_050733855.1 Vulcanimicrobiaceae bacterium | reverse complement strand
CGACCCGCGCGTACGCGCGCGAAAAACTCGATGCCTCCGGTGAGCTGCCGGGCACGGCCTTGCGTCACGTGCGGTATCTCGCCGGCCTGTTCGACGCCGCCGACGCGCGCACGGTGCGAAGCGGACATCGTACCGAAATGCTCGCACTGCTTATCGCGGAACTGGAGGATGTGCGGGTGGCCCTCGATAGCGCGAGCAGCGATGCTGCCGTCGAAGCGGGACGGGAACTGCTTGCCGCAATCGGCGCCCGCTGGCTCTTCGTCGGCCTCGGCGACGAAGCGCTCGCGCGCCTGGAGCGGCTGCTCGCTCTCGTACCACCCGCGGAGCCGCGTTATGCGTCTCGGTTGTGGGAAGCCGTCGCGCGCATCGAAACCGAACAGCGTCCGGCGCGCGCACTCGAAGCCGCAGCACGGGCCGTCGAGCTTGCGCGCGAGGCGGGCGATCCGGCAACGCTTGCCGATGCCTGCCTGACCCACGCCGCTTCGCTCACCATGGCGAAAGACTTCGCGGCAGCGGCGAGGGCGATCGCGGAAGCGGAGGGACTGGCGCCGGCCGGTAACGCCTCGTTGCGCGTGCGTATCCTGGACCGCAAGGCGAACCTGGCCCTCACGTCGGGCGATCTCGAGATGGCGGCTCGGCTCTATGAGGCCCAACTCAAGATGTCGGAGCAATGCGGGGAGCAGAATCACGTCGCACCGGGGAATCTCGCGGAGATCGAACACGAGCGCGGACAGGCGCAGAGGGCCCTCATGCTCGCGCAGCGCGCGCTCGCTGCTTTGCGTCCCGGCCGCGATCGCGAGTCGATCCTTTGGCTGCTCGTCAATTCGTGCGGATATCTGGTTGCACTCGATCGCTACCCGGAGGCACGCGCGGCCGCCCACGAATTGTTTGCCAAGGCGACCGATCACGACCGCGTCGGCGTAACGCCTACGATTGCCGTGGAGCACCTTGCGCTCGCGATAGCGCTCGAAGGCGACGTCATTCGGGGCGCTCGGCTTGCCGGATATACGACCGCCACGTTTGCGCGGCTCGGTTTCGAGCGCCAATACACCGAACGAACGACGCGCGCCCGCCTGGAAGCGCTGCTCGACGAAAAGCTCGCAGCCGACGAACGCGACGCGCTGCTCGCGCAAGGCGCGGCACTCGCGGCAACCGATGCGATTGCGCTTGCCACCGTGGAACCACCGGCTCCCGATCCCTGAAGGCAACGCGTTCGTTGCGCCCCGCGTCCGCACTCACGGGGGAGGGCGGCGCTCTCCCGATCGTTCACGAAGCTCGACGATCACTTCTAATTCAGGTAGGTGCAATCGGTCTTTATCGCGCCCGCTCGCACGCTTCGACCGGATGAGGCCTTCGAGCGTGAGCACAGAGGCGTGCTTTTCCGATTCGAGTCGAATCGGGGCACTCGCATGCAGGACCTCGGCGTAGCCGCCGATTCCGTCGATGCGGTGCAAGACATCGATCTCCCTCTCACGCGTTCCGAGGGTGAGGCTGCCCTCCGCGCGCTGCATGCCGAGCGAAAAATCGGCTGCGCCAGCCCCCTCGTGTTCGATTCCGAGGTTTCGTACACGATATCGAGATCTTCCGTCGCAAAACGCGAGGCATGTAACTGGCCGGCGACCAAGCCTTCGATCAACGCGCGCAGACTCACCGCATGCCGGCCCGCAACTTCCCTATCTCATCGAGCCGCCGGTCGAGTGCTTGAAGGCGCCGCAGGGGGGTCGTGGTCGCCACCTTGATCAACAACCCGTGCACGTCGATTCCGAACGATAGCGCCGCTGCCACTGCCGTTCCGCGGGGAGGATTGCGAACGTATTCGAGCAGCTCGCTGCTCGCCGCCACCGCTGAAGAAATTTCGACGGGCAGCGGCGGAGCCCCGTCTTGGCCCTCGTTCATCGACAAGACGTTCGGTCCCCGGTGCGCCGCTCCCGCGCGCAGTGCTTCCTACGATTACCGGCCGCTGTACGCCGGGCCGAGCGGATTCAGGCCGTCCAAGAAGTCGGTGAGCACGCTCGCCGCGGGGCCCGTCGGCCCCGCGAGCGCCAAGGCGCTGCGGGCGCGTTCGATGTGGACCATGATTTGCAGCACGCAGCGGCGCAGCGCGGGCGAGGCGAGCAGCGCTTCGCGCACCCCGGAGGCAACGCGGTCGTCCGCGGGCGCCGCGTCGAGCGCTTCGAAAAACGCGACCCGCGCGGCACCGGAAAGGCTATCGAGGTGCCAGGCCAGCGGCAGGGTTCGCGTGCGATTCGCAAGATCGCGACCGCCTTCGAGTGAGCACGCGTCCGCGACGTCGCTCAGTAGCTGGCTCGCGATCCCGAATTCGAGTCCGAAGCGCTCGAAATGCTCGACCCGTTCCGCGGGCGCCTCCGCGAGGATCGCTCCCAGCCCCGCAAACATCGCGCATTCCGCGCCCGTCTTGCCGGCAATCGATGCGACGATCGCATCGGCGGAGACGTCGTTGCGTCCGGTGTGGGCGATGTCCGCAATTTGCCCATCGGCCATGGTGCACAAGCCGCGCGCGATGCGCTCGTGCAGGCGCGCGGCGACCGGCGGCGGCGCGTGCAGCGACGCGACGACCAGGTGCGAGGTCCCGGCCAGCAGCGAACTCGCCATCACGACCAGTTCGTTCGCATCGTACTCCGCCCACTCCGCGCCCAGATCGCCGTCGGCCACGTCGTCGAGCAGGTCGACGGCCGTCCAGAGCACGAGCGTCAGCGCCGCAAGATCGTGCCGCGAGTCGGCGCTGCCGGTCGTCGCCGAGAACGCCAGCGGCGCGAGCGAGATCCGGAGTTCGAGTTCCTGCGAGCCCGGATCGACGCACGACGTTGCAAACGCGCGCGAGAACAGTTCCGCGTGACGCGGCAGCCGGATCGAACGCAACCCGAGTTCCCTCGCATGTGCGACGACCGCCGAGCGATCGGGGTGCGTCCAGCCCCGCTCAGCGGAGGCCGGCACTCGTCACCTTGCGAATTTCCGCGGAAAGCGCGGCCAGCGCAAGCGCCGCGAGCACCAGCGGCAAGACCCACGCGAACATCGAGGCGACTCCGGCCGGAAGAAACTGCTCCAAGCGCTGCCGGCCGACCACGTGATACATCACGGTGCTCTGCGCCGCCGCAAAGAAGATATACAGGATGGCGCCGACGGCGTACGAGCATTCGACCACGTGGCCGCGCACGAGCGCCGGCCGGCGGGTGACGTTGCGAAATTCCGAGCCTAACCAGTGCAAGCTCTGGCGGCGCAGGTTCGGCCGGTCCAACAGATCGACGAGGATGTAGTAGCCGTCGAACTCGAGCAAAGGATTCAGGTTCTCGACGAAGCCGATGTAGGCCGCGAGCGCAAATTGCCAGGCGGCGAGCGCGAGCAGCGGCACTGGCGTCCAGAACGCGATCGCCGAAGCCGCCGCCCCGAAAACCAGATTGACGGCCAAGCCCGAGGTGGAAACGAGCACCCGCTGCGCGCGGGTACCGACCCACGCATCCGAGGTGTCGACGAAGGCCACCGGCCCGAACCAGTACCAGCCGATGCCGATGCTCTCGACCCGGCGGCCGATCGCCTTCACGCCGAGACCGTGGCCGCACTCGTGCAACACGATCAGCAGCGCGTAGGCGGGGAGCGCCAACAGAAAGAACCAGGCAAAACCGTGCGGCGTCCACAGCAACGCGATCGCTCGTCTGGCCGATAGCGCGAAGAACACGACGCCCGCAACGGAGACGAGCGACAGCAGCCCGGCGGACGGCCGCGAGAAGAGCGCCGGTCCGAGCGCGCGATAGGCTGCGGCGAACAGCGGGTCGACCCGATCGAAATGCAGCGAAGCGGTCAGCACGCGCCGCGATGCGCCGAGAATCCGGCCCCAACGGGAAGGCGCTTCGGGCTGCCGCAGACTTTCCCCGAGCGACGCGCCGGCGCGCAGATACCCTTCGGCCCGCAAGTGCGCGATCGTGCCGATGATTTCTTGCGGAGCGAAGTGTCGGCGCTCGCTGAACAGCGCGGTCGCCAGGTCGCGAATCGTCTGCGTCCCGTCGCTGCGGTCCCACAGGAACAGGCCGTCGCCCGACAGACGGAAGTAGGAGTGGTGCGCCGGGTTCTTGAGGACGGCGATCTCGTTGCCGTCGGCGTCGGTTCGGCGGTTGACTTCGATGCCGGGTGCACGACACGGACGGTCTCGCGAATTGAGGAGGTCGATCATCCGCGCGCGCGCGCTCGCGTTCGTATCGAGGACGTTCAAGAGCGGGTCGCGCGCGAGCACCAGCAAGGCCGTCTCGTCGACGGCGCGGACGGTCGCGTTGCGCGCCACGTCGCCGAGCAGCGCCGCCTCCCCGAACAGGGCGCCCGGACCCAGCGTTGCGAGCGTGCGCCCGGCCGCCTCGTCGATGATCTCGACCCGGCCGGCGACGATGACGAAGGCTTCCGTCCCGGCCGCGCCTTGCTTGACAACGTCGGTACCCGCCGGGGCGGTGCGGCGCTGCACCGCGTGCACGAGCCCGCTCATTTCTTGCGAAGACACGCCGTCGAAGGATGCCGACGCTCGCACCAGGCGCTCGAGCAGCGCCTGCTCGGCGCGCGCCGCGACGAATTGCGCAAGCGCCGGATTTTCCGCGACCAGGCGTTGCAGCGAGGCCGTGTCGAGTTCGAGCAACTCGACATCGGAAGTCGCGTTTGCGGTCGCCGCCTGCCGGTGGTCCGACGAGACGAAGTTTTCCGCGCCGATCGCGTCGCCAGCGCCCGCGGTTCCGACCACGTGCGACGTTCCGTGGACCGCTTGCGTGAGGGCGACCCGACCCAGCGCGACAACGTAACAGGCGCCGTCATCGCCTTCCACCGCGATAACGGCGCCTGCCGTCAGCGATCGTTCATGCGCCTCCCGGCACAGCAACGCAATCTCGGCAGCCGTAAGCCCACCGCCCGCAAAGGCGGCGGCTACGAGCGCTTCGCGATTCTGCAATGGACCAGCGCGATACGTGTCCTAACCTCTCGAAAAGAGGGGAATACTCATCTTGCTGACGCGCTGCGCGAGGTCTTCGTCCGAGCCGGACCAGTCCATCCGCTTGACGGCATCCTCTTCCTCAGGTGAGAGGTTGATGCCATGCGAGACGATCGTCCCGTGCGGATCGGCGCGAAATTCGTCCTTGAAGCCCGGTTCGTTGCTCCAGCGATCGATCAACGTGGCTACGGCTTCTTGGCTCATCGAATCCTCCACACTCACTTCGGCGTGAGCGAAAGCGGCGAGTAGGTCGTCACGCTACTCCGCGCAACCCCCGACTCCCGCCCCGCCGCGGCTGCGGGTAGGCGAAATGCTCATCCCGACACAGCGCGACGAAGGTCCCGCTACCTTTTGAGCGACCAGTGGCCCTCGACGACCTCGGCTTCGGCGAGTTCGAAGGTGGTGGCGTAGGGCTCGAAGCGGACGTGGTTGTTGACGGCCGTCAATGACTTCGGCGAGCACAGGAACAGCCCGAGCGCCCGATCGTGGACGTAGCGGTCGATTTTCTCGACTTGCGCCGTCAGTTCGGTTGCGACCGTGCGGCGCACGAGTTCGGTGTAGAGCCGGTCGAACTCCGGGATCTGCGGCCCGATCCGGAACGCTCCGTCGTCGCCGAAGAACTCGCGGTGGATCATCGCGGGCGCCGCCTCCGAGCTGATGTCGAACCAGAAGTTCAACAGCACGTCGAACGGCGCGGCCAGTTTGCCTTCGGCGAGCGCGCGCGCGCCGCCGAGGGCGTCGGCCATGCCGCCGGCATGAACCTCGACGGCGATCCCGAGCGCCGCGCGAATGTCCTCGGCGAGCAGGTTCGCGATCCCGGCGAAGCCCGTCGCGGTCGCGATCCGCAGCGGCCGGCCCTTCGGCCAGGCGACCTTTGCAAAGCTCGCCTTGGCCGCGGCCGGATCGTGCGCGTACGGCAGGAGGCCCTTGGGATAGCCCGCGCACCACGGCGGCGTGAGCGCCGGAATCACCGAGGCGTAGCCTGCCAGCCCTTGCGTCACGATCTTCTCGCGATCGACTGCCAGGTTGAGCGCGCGGCGTAGCGCGAGATCGTCGAGCGGCGCATCGTGCTGCGGATGCCGATTGAAGACGCCGACCAGCACGCGATTGGCATCGTGGACTTCGAGATGCGCGTGCTTCGAGGCGAGCACCTTGCCGGCATCGGCCGGCGAAACCTCGGTGACGATGTCCACGTCGCCGTCACCCGAGCAGCAGCGCTCGAGCGCTTCGGCCGGCGAGAGATTATTGCGGAAAACGACCTTGGCGACCCGCGGCCCGCGCGCGCGATCCCAATAGGTGGGGCTCGCTTCGAGCACGACTTCGGGGGTGCGGTCTTCCTTTTCGATCAGCCAGGTGCAGGCGAACGGCGTTGCACGCTGGAGTGCGATCACGGTCGTGATCGACGAGTACCCTTGCGCGAGTACGAACGGTCCGGTGCCCCACGGGCCCGGTGCGTCGATGATTCACCAATTTCCGTTGCCGGAGCCCTCTCGCTTATAGCCAAAACCCGGGCCCTCGTCCCAGAACGACAAGCTCGGGACGTGGAAGCCGCGCATCTTGGCGAGCGCCAGCCCGTCCGGTGCCGGGAAATGGAACCGAATTTTGTGATCGTCGACGACTTCGGCGACCGACTCGGGCGGGAAATTTAGCCAGGTGCCCGGCGGATGCGGCGCTTCCCAGCGCTGCATCTCATCGAACGCGCGCTTGATGTGGTGCGCGCTGAGCTTCTCCCCGTTTTGGAAGACGCCGCCTTTGCGCACGTCGAGTTCGAGCGTCTTGCCGTCGTCGAGGTAGCGGTGCGCGGTCGCCATCGAGTAGACGCCGCGGCCCTCGTGATCCGTGCGGATCGGCTCTTCCATCGTATTCCAAGTGATGAAAAGCCAGTTGAGCGGGGAAGGATCGACCACGTTGAGCGTGCCGACCGGTACGCGAACGGTGCTTTCGCTGTGCGGATGCGTCTGGGTCGCCGTCATAGGTACCTCCGTCGTCGGTGCAGAGGCGGAGGATTCGGTCGCCGGCGTGCGCGGGCCTACGGGCCCTCGATCGTCTGCACGAAACGCGCGGGGTCGACGTACTGCGCGAAGGCCGCGCGGATTGCCTCGGCATCGGTTGCCACCACGGCGTGCGCATCGCGCTCGGCCCGATCGAGCGGCACGCCGTTGACCGCGTCGGCGAGCAGCGTTTGGCCGATCGTGCCGACCGAGCCGTCGGCGACGATCCCGCGGCGCACGAGCGCCGCCTTCGCCAGGGCAAGTTCGAAAGCACCGACCGGCGTTTGGCCGAGCGTGCGGACCTCCGACTCGACGAGCGCCGAAATCTTCGGCTGGTTCGCGGGCAGGCACGCATAATCGATTCCGAAGAGCGCGTACGAATCGTTGATCTCGAGGTCCGAACCGATGCTGTAGACCAGCCCCGCGTTCTGGCGCAGATCGCGAAAGAGCCGGCTCTGCTCGGGACCGCCCGAACCGCCGCCCAAGATCGCATCGCCGACCCGCAAGGGGACCAGCGCCGGCGCGCTGCGCGCGAGCGGCACGATCTCTTGCAGCATGACGTAGCTTTGCTCGGTCTCCGGGAGCGGCAGGCGCAGCGTCGCGCCGGCGTTCGCCGGGACCGGCGGGATCACGAGATCGGGCGGCGGCCCGTGTGCTTGCCAGCCGCCGAAAGCGCGTCCGATCGCGACCCGTGCGGCGGCCGGCGAAACGTTGCCGATGACGACGATCGTGGTGAGATCGGGGCGCATCACCTTGCTCGCGTAAGCCTTGACGTCGGCGAGCGTCAGCGCTCGAATCGCATCCGGGCTCGGCTGACGTAACTCCGGGCTTTCGGGCGGAAAGAGTTGCGCGTTTGCGCGCAGCGTTCCGATCGAGCCGACGCTGGTCAGCGTCGTCGCGAGGTTCTGCAGCACGAGCTGCCGAGCGTTCTCGAAGGCGCTCTGGGTCAAGCGCGGCGACAGTTCGTTTTGGGCGAGCAGCGCGATTGCGCGATCGAAAGCAGCCGGCGTCGTTTGCATGCCGAAGCCGGTGCCGCCCGAAATCGCGCTATCGAGATCGTCTTGAGCGGTTTCGAACTGCACCCGCGCGAGCTGCCCGGTCCCCTCGGCGAAGATCGCGTCGAAGACCTCGGCGACCCCCGCCTGTCCCGCCGGCTCTTGCAACGCGGGCTCGTTCTTGACTGCGCCGTACACGAAAACCGCATTCGAGATCGTTTCCGGCTGCACGATGAGGCGCAGTCCGTTCGGCAGGCCCATCTCGCTCGGATGCAGGTACGACGGCGGCACGCTGAGGTGCTCGACGTAGCGTTCCGCCCACGCCGGGAGCGCAACTTCGGCCGAGGTGACGGCCAGTTGTTTTTCCGGTCCCGGCGCCGGCGGAATCGGGGCCGCGCGCGAGCCGGCGTTGGCCGAGGGCGTCAGTTCGCCGACGATCGCGCGCTGCGGGTCGAGGTACGTACGCGCCGCGCGGTTCACCTGGGCGAGGGTGACTTGCGCAATCAACTCCTGTTCGCGCGCGATCGACGGCTCGTTATCGAGCCCGATCGTGGTCGCCCAATCGGACGCGAGCGAGGTCAGCGAGTTGCGGCTGAACTCTTGGCTGGCGATCAGTTGACGCTTGGTCGAAGCGAAGAGTTCGGGCGAGACGCCGTTTTGGCGAACGTCGGCGATGATCCGCTCGACGCGGCCCACCATCGCGGCCGGATCGCCGCCGGGCGGGAGCGCGACCACCGCGACCCCGAGCTGCGCCTCCGGAACGTAGGGTTCGGCATTCCACTCGGCATCGAGCGCCAAGCCCGCATCCGCGAGCCGGTGCAACGGCCCGCGCCGTGCGTCGAGGACCGATTGCAAGACGAAGCACGCCAAGAAATCGGGATCGGCGATCCCCGGGAAGCGATAGGCGAGCGCGGCCAGCGGGTAGATCAGCGAGGTTTCTTGGCGCAGCACGACCCGGTGCAGCGGACGCAGGTGGATCGCCGGCTGCGCGGGGACCGCGCGGCGCGGAATCGGATCGAAGTACGAGCGGACCTGGGCAAGCGCCGCTTGCGGTTCGACGTCGCCCGCGATCACCAGCACCGCGTTGTTCGGCGCGTACCAGCGCTCGTGAAAGGCTTTGATCTCGGGGCCGGTGAGCCGATTGAAGGCAGCCACGGTGCCGACGCCATCGTGCGCGTACGGCGTCCCGGCGAACGCGATCTCTTGTGCTTGACTGAAAAATGCGTTGCTCGGGTCGGACTGGTCGCGCAGCACCTCCTGTTCGATCGCACCGCGTTCGGCTTCCCACTCCGACTGCGCATCGAGCACCTCGCGCATCCGATCGGATTCGACCCGCAGGATCGCATCGAGATCGGCGGCCGGGACGGTGAATTGAAACTCGGTCGTGGTGGCGGCGGTCGAGGCATCGAAATCGCCGCCAAGCGCGGTCGCAAGCGTCCCGAGCTGCGCCGTCGAGAGGTTCGGCGTCCCGCGGAACATCATGTGCTCCTGGGCGTGCGCCATCCCGGGAAACTCCGCCGGATCGTCGCGCGAACCGACGACGTACAACACGTCGGTCGCAACGACCGGCGCGAGCGCGTTCGGGACGATGACGACGCGCAGGCCGTTCGCCAGCGTCGCTTTGAGGACGTCCTCGGGCGCATCGGCCGGCGCGCCGGTCGCTCCGGCGGAGGCGCGCGTCGCAAGCGCGACGGCCAGCATGGCGGCAAAGAGCGCGCCGCGCAAAAGGCTACGCCGCATGCTCTTCCTTTCCGACCGTACTGTTGCGGCGGCCGTACCCGTAATACACGAAGAGGCCCACGATGAGCCACACGATGAAGCCGAGCCAGGGCGAGGGGATCCCGAGCCAGAGCGGGCTGCCGAACTGCAGCGTGACGATCAAGCCGAAGGCCGTTATCGCCGCCAGCGCGGGGATCACGTACGGCCCGAACGGCACCGTGAAACCCGTCGTCTGCGGATAGCGCCGGCGAATCAGCGGCAGTGCGATCGCAACCAAGATGAAGGCGGCCAGCGTGCCCATGTTGGTGAGCGAACCTACGATGCCGATCGGGGTGAAGGCGGCGATCAGCGCGATGAAGATCGTGAAGATGATCGTCGAGAGCCCGGGCGTGTGGAAGCGCGGATGCAGCTTCGAGAAGACCGGCGGCAAGAGCCCGTCGCGCGCCATCGAGAAAAAGACCCGGGTCTGTCCGAACATCATCACGAGCAGCACCGTCGTGAGGCCCGCGATCGCGCCCAGTGAGATCAAGGCGCTCGCCCAGCCGAGGCCGACGTGCTCCATCGCGAACGCGACCGGCGAAGACACGTTGAGCTTGGCATAGGGCACCATGCCGGTGAGGATCGCGACCACCACGATGTAGAGCACCGTGCAGATCGCCAGGCTGCCGATGATCCCGATCGGCAAGTCGCGCTTGGGATTCTTGGCTTCCTCGGCGGCGGTCGAGACCGCATCGAACCCGATGTAGGCGAAGAAGATAAAGGAAGCGCCGCCGAGCATCCCGGTGATGCCGAACGGGAAATAGGGTTCCCAGTTGGCGGTGTTCACGTGCCCGTAGCCGAGCGCGATGAAGAACAGCACGACCGCCAGTTTGATCACCACGATGATGTTGTTGACGAGCGCCGACTCGCGCGTCCCGCGATAGAGCAGGATCCCGATCAGCACGATGATGCAGAACGCCGGCAAATTGAAGAGGCCGGGAGTCGCGGTCACGGACCCGCCGGCGCCGACGACCCAGTGGCTCTCCTGGAGCGCAGGCGGAAGCGTGAAGCCGAAGAGATTGCGCAGCAGCGTCAGAAAGTAGCCCGACCAGCCGATGCTGACGGTCGCCGCACCGAGCGCATATTCGAGCACCAGGTCCCAGCCGATGATCCAAGCGACAAATTCACCGAGCGAGGCGTAGGCGAAGGTGTACGCGCTCCCGGAGATCGGGATGCGGCTTGCGACCTCGGAATAGCAGAGCGCCGCGAAGGCGCTCGCGATTCCGGCAACGATGAACGAGAGGGTCAGCGCCGGGCCGGCACGCGTCGCCGCCGCCACTCCGGTCAGGACGAAGATTCCGGTCCCGATGATCGCGCCGATGCCCATGGCAGCGAGCGAAGCGGCGCCGAGCGTTCGCTTCAGGCCGAGCGGCCGGCTCGCGTCGTCTCCTTCGGCAAGCAGGCGCTCGAGCGGTTTCACGCGTTGCAGTACCATCGAGCGCCTGATGCTCGCTCGGCGCCCCCTCCGCCTGCGTGCCGATCGGCTGAGCGGGCCGCTTGCGCCGGGGCGCGGTGCCGGCCGCTCGCGTCAGCGCAGGGACGTGGGCGCCCGTTCCGCTGCAGCGGCCTCGACGTATGCGCAGAGGAGATTCACGAGCGAGAGTTCTTCGACGGTCGTGCAGCGCACGTCGAGCAGCTCCGGAGAGCAAACCAGGATGCCCAGGCACTGCGCCCGGGAGACGGCGACGTTGAAGCGGTTCTTCTCGAAGAGAAAGCCGACGTCACGCGGCAGGTCATCGCCGCTCGAGGTCGCCATCGAGTAGATCACGACCGGCGCCTCCTGACCCTGGAATTTGTCGACCGTGCCGACTCGCACCCGGCCGAACCCGGCCTCGGCAAGCCTGCGCTGCAGCAGGAGGCGTTGCGCGTTATACGGCGTCACGACCAGAACGTCGTCTTGCGTGAGCGCGCACATCGTTGCGTCGGCGTCGGTGGCCCGGCCGCCGGAAGCGCGGACCAGACGCCCCCGCAGAAGCTCCGTGACGATCGCGACGACCTGCTCGGCTTCCTCCGGCGAGGCGCGGCGGTTCGCGCGGTGCCCGACCGGTACGTAGCGCAAGCCCGCGCCGCTCCAGGCGCCGGCATCGATCCGGCGGGCGGCGGCCTCGGCGCTTGCCTTTAAGCGGCCGTCGTAGACCATCTGCGAGACGAAACCGCAGATCGCGGGATGCATGCGGTGCGAAACGCCGAGGAAGATGCCGCGGTCCTCCGCGACCGTCGGCGCGCCGCCGAGCAAGTGCTCGAGGACCGAAGCGCCGCTGCCGGCCGGATGCGAGCCCTGCGAGACTTGTGCGAGCTGCAGCGGATCGCCGATCAGCACGAGGTTCTCCGCCGCCTGCCCGCACGCCATCACGTCGGCGAGCGCGACTTGCCCCGCTTCGTCGACGAACAGATAATCGTAGCGACCGGACCGCTCCCCGGCGGAGCCGAGCGAGTGCCCGTTCCAAACGAGCAGGCTCGGATCCGAGAAGAGCCAAGCCGTGCCGGCGGCGAGCTGGTGCGGCTGGAGAAATTCCGCATTTGACGCGACGCACCGCACCAAGCGCAGCGAACTCGCAACCGCGTCGATCTCGTCGGGCGCCGGCTTGTAGATTCCCCGGAACGTTCGGCCGCGCGCGAGCGCCGCGTCCTCGACCTTATGCAGCAGATTCTGGATCGCTTTATGGGTCGTCGCCATGATCGCGACCCGCTTGTCGCGGGCGAGCAGCTCCTCGATCACCGCGGCGGCGAGCGTGCTCTTCCCGCTTCCCGGCGGTCCCTGTACGAAGAGGTAACTGCGGTCGAGCGCCGCCACGATCGTCGTGATCGCGTCCGCATCGATTGCGCCGGACGGCTGGATGCGGCTGCCGGCCGGTCGATCGCAGAGGCGCGGCGTCCGCGCGAGCAGCACGTCCATCCGCGCGTCGGCGGGCGCGATCGCGCCGTCGAGAAAGGCTTGCGCGTAGCTTCGGATCGCCGCGCGCTGCTTCGGATTCGGTAGCGGTCTCCCGGGAACCAACGCGACGACGCGTTCGGGTTCGACCTGCGCTCCGTGCTTCACGCGAACGACGCCGTTTTCGTCGTCGAGCGCGACGATCTCGCCGCCTCCCTCGAACGGCAGGCAGATCACGGAGCTGCCGACCTCGAATTTATGCTGCTGCTCCGGAAAGCGGTAGGTGTACACCCAGTTCCGGTCCTTCGGACCCAATTTCGACGGCGCGACCTCCGGATCGTACGCGACGCCGCCCAGCGCTTCGTGGTCGCGCTCGACGAGTTGGTCGACGTTTGCGCGCCGCTCGAAGTACTGCCACCACGCGGGCTTCTGCTCGCGGCGATGGTACTCGAGCAGATTGCCGAGCAACCAGCGCGCGCGGACCGAATCGGCGCATGAATGCAGTTCCGCCTCGGAATCGGGCGCCGGCAAGCCGGCGAGCAGCCGCTCGCGCACCTCGTCGGGCTCCTGCGGCGGCAGCTCCGCGGCGGAGGCCATGAACCACGGAAGGACCCCTCCGGTCTGCGCTTGGAAGTCGGCGCGCCGCTCGAGCAACCACTCGCGTAAGCGGTAGGTCGAGCGGCAATCGTCGTCGTTGTACGCCGCAATGTCGTCGAGAATCGAGCGCTCGCCGAGCGCGAGCCAGCGTTCGAACATCACGACGGAATCGGCGCCGCCACGGACGTTCGTCGTGCGCACCAGTCCGTAGAACGGTTCGAGCGCCTTGAGCGAGTAGCTCGGCTGCGAGATGCGCAGCGTCTGCCGGACGACCGCGTAGAGATCGACGAACGCCTCCGCGCTCAACAGCCGGTCGACTTCGTTCTCGCGGGTTCCGTAGTGCCCCATCAAACGCCGCAGCGCCGCCGTTTCGTAGGGCGCGTAGTGGTAGACGTGCATCCGCGGGTAGCGCTTGTGCCGCTCGGCGAGGAAATCGACGAGCGCTTCGAAGGCCGTGCGCTCGTTGCGGCGTTGCGTCGCCCAGAAAGGCCGGTATTCGTTCTCGCGCGGAAGATAGAGACCGAAGAGATACTCGAGCGAGCGCCCGGGTTCAAAGAGCGGGTCGCCCTCGATATCGAAGAAGACGTCGCCTTCGTCCGGTTCGGGAAGCAACTCGAAACCGGAGCGCTCGTTTTGCGCGATCGCGATCAGTTCGTGACGGTATTGCGAGCCGTCGCAGACGCCCTGCCGAATCGCCTCGCGCCCAGCGTGCTGCAGCGCGGCCTGTGCATGCAGCGTCGCGTAGGTTTCGGGCGCAAGACTCGGCGGACGATCGGTGCCGTTTGCGGCGGCCAACCGCGCGAGCGTGGCGATCCCGCCCCCTTCGAGCTTCGCGAGCTGGTCGCGGCGCAACCGGGCGACGAGCGAGAGGTGATCGTCGTCGTCGCGGCGCCGTTCGCACAGCGCGGAGAAATCGCAGACCGCGCAGTGCGCACATTCGTGCGGATACGGCTCGGCTGCGGTGCCGCTTGCGCGCATCCGCGCGACGAAGCGCCGTTTGCGGAGTGCGTAGTATGCGAAGGCGTTCTCGATGCGAAAGCGCTCTTCGAGACCCGAGCCGTAGACGATCGCACCGTACCTCGGGAGCACGCCCTGCAGCCGCGCGAGCCCTTCGCTATAGAAGCAGAGTTGGAGCAGGTAGTACGGTTTGGCCGCAAGCGCGAGCTTCGTATCGATGACCTCGTACTGCCACGCGCCAAGCTTGGACGGCACCTCGATCCGGCGCAAGAAGTCGGCGCGGCCGAGGAACGCGCCGTCGAAGAAGGTCGCTTGGTAGATAATCGCATGGCCGGCCGCCATCGCTTCGCGCGTGCGGGCCTCGGCCTCGTGCAACCCGGCAAGCGTATTAGTCGCTCGCGGAGCCTCGAAGAGGCGTTCGGGTCCGAGCCCGGCGCGCAGCGCTTCGAGATAGCGCGCCTCGTGCTCGTCGCCCTTGCGAGCGATGAGCTCGGCCCCCTCGTCGCGCACCGGGCGCACGAGTTCGCCGCGCGCAACGCGCTCGCTCTGCACGGTGAGGTAACGGCATTCGAGTTCGTCGTTGAGATCGGTAGCCGAGTAGATGAGCCGCCCGTCGATGAGTTGCATCCGAAAGCCCACGGTAGCCGACGGGTACGCCAACAGGTTGGCATCGCCACGGCAGTCGCCGCGGCCACTACGGGCCGGGGCGGCCCCTTCTTCCAAACATATCTTCGCTAGCCGGGGCGCCGCGGACGGTTGAAGCTCGCAACGGGCGTGGGATCCGCCGGACCGCGACGGCGGTCGCGACGTCAGCGCGCGGCGCCGCCGGAGCCGGCAGCGCGGGAAGTGCCGGGTGCTTGGCGCGGAGCAAGCGGCGGCCGAGGATTTTTTCGATCTGGCGGAAGAGCGGCTCTTCGTCGGGAGCCACGAACGTAATCGCGTCGCCGGTCGTGGTTTGCCGCGCGGTCCGGCCGATCCGATGGATGTAATCTTCGGGAACCATCGGCACGTCGAAGTTGACGACGTGGCCGAGTTCGATGATGTCGATGCCGCGGGCCGCGATGTCGGTGGCGACCAGCACCCGGAATTTGCCTCGCTTGAAGTCGTCGAGGGCGCGCGTTCGCTGCGCCTGCGAGCGATCGCCGTGGATGCGGTCGGCGCTGACGGAGTGCTTCGAAAGCGCCGCGGCGAGCCGATTGGCGCGGGCTTTCGTGCGCGTGAACGCAATCGCGCTGAAGATCTCGCCGCCTTTGAGCAACTCGACGAAGAGATCGGTCTTCCGCTGTTGCTCGACGCTGTAGACGGTTTGCGTGAGCCCCTCGACCGAGACCTCGGGTGGCGTGAGGTCGATGCGCACGGGCTCGCGCAACATCTCCTTCGCGAGCAGCGCGATCGCGGACGGAATCGTCGCCGAGAAGAAGAGGGTTTGGCGTTTCGCCGGAACCGCTTTGAGAATGCGCCGGACGTCGGGGAGGAAGCCCATATCGAGCATGCGGTCCGCTTCATCGAGCACGAGCACCGCGACGTTCGTAAGCGAGGCCGTTCGTTGCGCCAGGTGATCGAGCAGCCGGCCCGGCGTCGCAACGACGATATCGGGCCCGCGCCTGAAGGCCTTTGCCTGCGGACCAAATCCGACGCCGCCGTACACGGCTGCAACGCGGACCGTTGTGTACTTGGCGAGCGCGCCGAGGTGCTCCGCGATCTGGAGCGCCAGTTCGCGGGTCGGCGCGAGGATCAGCGCGCGCGTGGTCCCCGGGCGCAACTTCGAGAGCGCCTCGATCAAGGGAATTCCGAAGGCTGCGGACTTGCCGCTGCCGGTGGCGGCGCTTGCGAGCACGTCTTTGCCGCCGAGCGCCGGCGGAATCGCGGCGAACTGGATGGGAGTCGATCGCTCGAAACCGAGGTCCCGCACGGCGCGCAGGAGCGCCGGGGACAGGTTGAAATCGTCAAATGCAGAGATGAGGAATCGTCTTTCGAGGGAGCGCGGACCGATCGCACTCGAAAGATCGCGCAAGAGTGACGACCCAGTATCGCAGGAGATCGCGATTCCGTCAACCACCGATACGGCAGCGTATGAACCGCAAGCGTCTT
>JBOHTX010000020.1:0-16291 GCA_050733855.1 Vulcanimicrobiaceae bacterium | reverse complement strand
TCGCAAGCGCGATGCCGCGCCGCGTTCGGCGGCGGCGCTCGCCGAGCCCGAGTTCGCAAGCGAGGCCGGCGAAGAGGCGTACGCCGCCGGCGAACTCGATCCGCTCGACGCGCAGAACGCGGGGCTGCACGATGCCGAACTGGCGCTCGGACACGAAGAGATCCGGCTCAATCTCGAGGCCGACGACGAGAACGAAGCGCCCGACCCTCACGCCGCGCAGCGCGAGTAAACCCGCCGGGCGGCTCCCGTTGCCGACGCCCTCCGAAGCGGCCTTCGAACGGCTGCTCGCGAGCTTCGATGCGAGCGTCTCGCCGGCGGCAGCGCCGGCGCATGAGCCGCGAGTATTTCTCTCGGAGTTGTACGCGCGCGCCGCGGAATTTCTCGAGCGCGACCGCTTCGCGACGATCGGCGAAGCGAACGAATTCTACACCAAGGTGGTTGGTGTCAGCTTCGAAGGACGACAATCGATCGCGGGAGGACTAGCCGAAGGCGACCGCGTCGAGCTCGTGCGCGACCCCGGCAATGCGCACGACCCGAACGCGATCGCGGTTCGCTTCGGCGCGCTCCAGATCGGATTTCTGCGGAAAGAGATCGCGCGACGGCTGGCCCCCAAGTTCGATAGCGGCGAGCGCTACGACGCGCAGGTTGCGAGCCGCACCGGCGGCGGCGAGAAGCACGTCGGGATCAACCTGCACGTCCGCCGCCTGCGGGGCAGGCCGCTGCGCGCACGCCCGGACGCCGAGCGGCGCACGCTCGGCAGCGAAGCGATCCGCGGCGCGCTGATCGGCGACTATCCGCTGCGGCGCGGGCAGCTCGCGGTCCTCGAACGGCTCGCCGCCGGGCGCAACGTGCTCGCGGTCTTCGGGACCGGTCGCGGGAAATCGCTCTGCTGGTCGCTGCCGGCCGCCGAGGGGGCGCTCGCGCGCAGGCAGCGGACGCTTGCGATCTGCCCGCTCCGCGCGCTCGCCAACGATCAGTTTCGCGCGCTCGAACGGCGTCTCGAGCCGCTCGGGCTGCGCATCCTGCGCGCCAACGGCTCGATCGAAAGCGACGAGCGCGAGCGCCTGACGGCGGCGCTCGCCGACGGCTCGTGGGATATCGTGATCGCGACACCCGAGTTCGTGTGGCATCACCGCGACGCGTTCGGGAGCGCGCTGAACCGCCCGCATTTGCTCGCGGTCGACGAAGCCCACCATCTCTACGACTCGCGCCACCGCGACGTCTACGTGCGCTTCGCCGAACTGCGCGCCGCGCTCGGCGACCCGCAGACCGTTGCGCTCACCGCGACCGCCGGCGACGAAGCGTTTGCGACGATTCGCAAGACGCTGGCGGTCGAGTCGTGGATCGTCGATCCGACGGTCCGCGAGAACCTTCGAGTCGTCGACGCCCGCAACGGCAGCGACAAGTTCGCGTACCTGGTGCGCGAACTCGGGACCAGCGGCAAGGTAATCGTCTATACGAATTCGCGCAACGAAACGAGCAAACTCGCAGCGCGGCTGCGGAGCCGCTTCGGCGACGGCGTCGGCTTCTATCACGCAGGGGTCCCAAGCGCCGAGCGCGGCCGCCTCGAGGAGTTCTTCCGGGCGGGAGCGATCCGGATCGTGGTCGCGACCTCCGCCTTCGGCGAGGGGATCGATCTACCGGACGTCCGCGACGTGGTGCTCTACCACCTCAACTTCGATTTCACCGACTTCAACCAGCAGGCCGGACGCGCCGGCCGCGACGGTGCGCCAGCGCGCATCCACCTGCTTTACGGCGAGCGCGACCGCGCGCTCAACGAGTTCATCATCTCGCGAGCGGCGCCGTCGGTGCCGACCATGCGCGAAATCTACCGCGAGCTGCGCCGGGTCGCCCCGAGCGGGACGCTGCGCACGAACCTCGAGGAGCTAGCACGCACCTTCGATCTCGAAGCGGTCGACGGCGCGACCATCCGCTCGGCGTTACGGACCTTCGAGGAGGCCGGGCTCGTGGAACTCGGGCTCGACGATGCCGGCCGCTTCGTGCGTTTCCTCGAATCGGCCGGGAAGGTCGATCTGACCGCGACGACGCGTTACGCGGAGGGCCTCGCCGAACGCGAGAGCTTCGCGCGCTTTTGCGAGCTTGCCCTCGGCGCCGAAGCCGCGACCCTCGAGCAGATCGTCAATCGCCCGATCTATCCGGGCGGGATCGCGCTCGAGCGCTAACGCTGGTAGAGGATGCGGCCGCTGGGAGGAAGATGCGCACGCTTCCAGACCTGCCCGTCTTCGTACTCGACGCGCAGCGGGATGCACTGCGAGAAGGCGGTCTGCAACGGAAAGACGTTGGGATCCAAGCCGAACACGTGCTTGATCTCCGCGTCGGTCGTAAAGGTCCCGACGTCGCGCACCTCGGCGACCAATTCACCGCGAGCCACCAGTCCGAATTCGATCGCTTTCACCGTCTTCGAGGAGACGTTCCGGTAGTCGATCGAAAGCGAAGGTGCCCGTGTCGAGACCGGTCGCTCGTAATACCGCCGCCCATACGGATCGAAGAAGAACGGACGCGCGGGATAGTACACGGGGGTGAATCCCGGGGCGAACGCGACCCCGCCGCGCTGCGGTTCGCACCGCTGCACGCGGATCGGGTCCCCGTGGTGAGGCTGCGCAAGCGCCGCGCCCGGCCCGGCGATCACGGCAAACATGACGGCTGCGGCAACCAGCATCTTCTTCATGGCCGAGAGCATACGTCATTGCGGAGCCGCTGACAATACATGCGGCGCACGTGGGGCCGGAAGCGATGCGAGCGCTAGGGCTCGGTCCGACGGATGCACGACGGGGCATCTCAGCTCGTCCGCGGAGCCATGAGGAGCGGGGCGACGAACCGCACGCCCTCGTGCGGCTTCCGACGAGGGCGGGAGCGGGCGAGTGAGTGAGTAGCGAGCGTGCATGGATGCGCGTTCGCGGGCGTCCCCGGCGTGTATCCGTCGGACCGGGCCCTAGCGCCCGAGGGAGATTCGCGGGACCCCTACGGCGCCAGGTGGAAGCGCTGGACGAAGTCGCCGTTCGGGCCTGCCCACACCGCGAAAATGTTTTGCGTTTTCGGATCGATCGCCAAGGTGTGAATCGCGTGGTGGGTATCGAGGGTCGCGAGCGTGGTCGGCGCGGCGTTGGGCACGACGCGTAACAGCGCGATGACACCGTTCCCGGCGCAGGCCAGCAGGCCGTGCGCTGCGTCGAGGTTGCACTGGTCGACGTCGGCGGGGTAGCGCGTCGTTCCGAGCAACGTTCCGTCGGGGCGGTAGGCGGCGAGTACGCCGTTTTCGCCGCCGACGAGGAGCTCGTTCAGCGCGGCGTCGACCTGCAGCGGATGATTGGCTTTGAGCGCGGGCGTGTGCACGATCTTGAAGACTCGGAGCGTCTTCGGATCGATCTCGACGAACTCGTCGAGGTCGGCGACGTTCTGGTAGACCACGTGGCTGCGCGGGTCGACCGCGAGAAACTCTTCGTCGTGTCCGAGGAGCCGGATCCGCGCGAGCAGCTTCATGCTGCGTGCGTCGATCGCGTAGACCTCCGTGCCGGAGTCTTCGTCGGCGTAGATGCGCTGGGCGGCGGGATCGTAGGCGATTGCGTCGACCGGTCCCGGCACGCCGGTTTGGGCGAGGACCATCTGGGTTGTGGGATTCACTTTCGAGACGGTCCGTTCGGTCCCGTCACCGGTGAAGACGGTCCCGGTCGCCGGATCGACGGCGACGCCGTGCATCGGGCCGACCTCGACTTGACCGAGCGGCTTTCCGCTATCGGCGTCGACGATCAGGAGCGTCCGGCTCCCGGTATGGGCGGCGTACACGCGCCGCCGCTTCGCATCGATGGTGACGTAATCGAAGTCGCTGTAGACGACGACGTGCGCCGGCGGGCTCAGCGGGGCGATCAGCATGCGGGCTTCTTTCGTGACGAGACACTCGCGGAAGGACGCGGCGCGTTGCCGCAGCCGCCTGCACGCTCTCATGACGGGATGAATGCCGGCTGAACGCGCGGCGCGATGCCGGAGCTGCCCGCGGGTCGCGGCGCCGGGCGGCGTGCCGGAGGAGCGCAGGGGCCGCAACGCGCAGCCAGGCGCTATGCGAACGCGGGCTCGGCGCAATGGGAGGCGTTAGCGCCGTGGCGTCCGAGCATCCGGCCGAGTCGACCGAACACCTCGTTCGGCGCCTCGAATCGTTCTCCGATATCGTCATCGGCTTTTCGCTCGCCGAGGTCACGCTCAGCCTCCACGTGCCGGCGAGCCTCGGATCGCTTCTTGACGATCCGCGCTGGCTGATCGCCTACCTGTGGACCTTCGCGGTCGTCTCGCAGCTATGGTACATGCACCACCGGCTCTTCGTCCGCGCCTTCTTCCCGACGCGCCTCACCGTCCCGCTCCACTTCGCCTGGCTTGCGAGCCTCGGGCTGATCGTGTTCTCGCTGCAGGTGTACGTGCGCTTTATCGACGTTCCGTCGTCGGCGCGCGCGGTCACGCTCGCGTACTTCGCGCTCTACGGCGTCAACCTCGGGCTGATCGCCATCCTCTACGCGCTCGGCGTCCACCGCTTGCGGGCGATCGAGCACGGCACGGCCCGTGCCCACGCGGCCCGACGGACCGCGATCCGGATCGGGATCGCCGCTGCGGTCGTCCTCGTGCTCGTCGCGCTTGGCCCGGCGCTGCATGGCCAGACGTTTTGGTTCGTGGTGCCGCCGAGCATTGGATACGGGTTCGCGGTCGCAAACTCGTTCATGCGCTTCGTTTGGCGGGAGCCGCGTCCGCTGTCCGCAACGTAGCGAAAAGGCGCCGCCCGCCCGCCCGCTGCCGAAGGAGAAGCCATGAGCGCTCGCTACTGCGATATCGTGATGAAGGGCGGGATCACGAGCGGGGTCGTGTATCCCTCGGCGGTCGTCGAGATCGCCAAGAACTTCGTCTTTCGCAACGTCGGCGGGACCTCGGCGGGAGCGATCGCGGCCTCCCTGACGGCCGCCGCCGAATACCGCCGGCAACGCGATGGGAGCGAGGCCGGCTTCGAGCGGCTCGCCGGCTTGCCGGATTGGTTAGCCGCGGGGAATCTCGAGCGGCTGTTCGCACCCAACCGCGCGACGCGTTCGCTCTTTCGGACGGTCTTCGCACTCGCGAGCCGCAAGGGCGCATTCGGGAAAATGACGGCGCTCTCTGCGGCCTATCCGCTGCAGGCGCTCGCCGGTACAATTCCCGCGGTGCTCCTGGCGGTCGCCGCGATCGCCAACCCGCGCGTGAACCCGTTCTGGCGGGCGATGGATATCGTCGCGATCCTGGCCACGCTGATCGTGTTCGTCACCCTGGCTACCGGGTTGTGGCTGTGGCGCGATCTGCGCCGCGAACTTCCGCCAAATCTCTACGGGCTGTGTAGCGGCGTCGACGACGCGAACCCGAAGAACGAAACTGCGCTCTCGGTGTGGCTCGCGCGCGAACTCGAGCTCACCGCCGGACTTGCGCCCGGTATCGTCCCGCTCACCTTCGGGATGCTTTGGGATGCGGCCGCCGAGCCGCCGGAGCCCGCGGCGCACGCTGAAGTGAGCGACCCCGTCGTCCGCCTGCAGGTGATCGCGACCAATCTCTCGCACGGCCGCCCGCACATCGTGCCTTTCACGACCGACGGATATCTGTACGATCCGGCCGAGTTCGCCAAGCTCTTTCCGGCCCACGTGGTGGCGTGGCTCGCAAGGCGCTCGCCCGAACAGCTCGGCGGGTTGCGGGCCCTGCCGCCGATCGGGGACCTGCCGGTCATCGTCGCGGCCCGCATGAGCCTGGCCTTTCCGTTCTTGCTGAGCGCGGTTCCGCTCTACGTCTCCGCGACCCAAGGCGATATCGGGCAGGCGCGCACGAACGACGCTGCGGCGCCGGAGAAGTGCTGGTTCAGCGACGGCGGAATTTCGAGCAACTTTCCGGTGACGCTGTTCGATGCGCCGCTGCCGCGCTGGCCGACTTTCGCAATCGATCTCGAAGCATTCGGTCCGGGTCAGTGCGACGACGTTAGCATGCCCGCAAACAACGAGGACGGAACCAAGCCCACCTACGGCGAGATCGGCTCCGTGAGCGGCTTTGCCGAGGCGATCGCAAACACGATGCAAAACTGGGCGGACAACGCCCAGATGCGCATTCCGGGCTACCGCGACCGGGTGGTGACCGTGCGCTTGCACCCGAGCGAAGGCGGCCTCAATCTCGATATGCCGCCTGAGATCGTGCGCGCGCTTTCCGCGCGCGGAACGAAGGCCGGACGGATGCTGGTGGAGCGCTTTGCGGCGCCGAGCACGCTCGATCCGAAGAACGTCGGCATGAATTGGGAGAACCAACGTTGGGTCCGCTACCGGACCAACGCCGATGCGTTCGCGCGTTATCTCGGTACGTTTTTGCGCGCCTTCACGCAGCCCGAACCACCCGATGTCGGCTATCCCGAATTGATCGCCTCGACGCAAGGCACCCCGGCCGCCGTCTATCCGTTTCCGGCGTCGTCTCGCGCGGCCGATGTCGCCGCGACCGACGACCTTGCGGCACTCGCGCGACACTGGGAGGCGGAGGTCGATTTCGCAACCGCGGCCCCCCAGCCGGCGCCCGTGCTCGTCGACCGTCCGCGCCTGTGAGACAACTGCTCGGCCTCGTGTGCGCCGGGACGCTGCTTTCGACGGCGGTTCCGGCGAACGCTGACATCGTCTGGGGGGTCGACCCGGTGAGCCGTTGGGTGCATTCGCAACCGGCGACCTGCGGGTTCTTTCGCCCAAGCGCGTCGTATGGGGTCGGCGCGGCGCTCAGGCACGACGACGACCAGATTCCGAATATCGGCGCAAGCGAGTGGGTCCGCTATGGTCCCCACGGTGCCTATTCGGGCACCGTCAGGATTCGTGCCTTGTACGATCCGGTCCATCGGATCGCCAACTACGACGAATTCGGAACCGACATCGGCAACTTCGGCGTCGTGGCCAACGCGTCAGCGCCTCCGCCCGGCACGACGGCCACCAGAGATCTTTCGGCCGCCGTGCTCGGCGGCAAGGTACATCTCGGCGACACGCTCGCGCAGGTCGCATCCGCGTTCGGCCTCAAGGGGCTGCAGCCCGTCGCCTCGGGAACGTGCCACGCGTACCGCACGGTGGGTTTCTGCTCCTGGAAGCGAGCCGAGTGCGCATGTCCTCCGAGTCCGCCTTACACGGCCGACAAACGCTTCGGCATGGTGGTCTTCCGAGAAGGTCGCGTGGTCGCGTTTGCCTGGGACGACGGAGCCTGCGGCTTTGGATAGCGCTCTGCCTTACGCGACCGTTCGCGTCACGTCGGCGGCGCCGACCGCTTTGTAGAAGGCGTTGTCGGTTTCGCTGACCTTGGGCGCCCAGGGATCGATCTGTTTGTGCGAGAGCGGGAAGTGGACGGTGGGACCGCCCGCGTCCGCGTAATCGGCGTCGTTGAACGGTGCGAAGTCGTCGCTCTCGCGGTGTGCCATCACGGTCGCCGCAATCGCATCCTCGGCACGGGTCGCCGCGTTGCGCAGTCCGGCGTCGAGCCGTCCGTCGTTTGCGAACCTCTCGTAGAGCGCGATCGCGGGCCGGTCGGCGCGCCACGGCAGATCCTTGCCTTCGGGGAAGCGGACCATGCCGTCGGTCGCCTTCGCATCGGCGCGAATCGCCGCGCGCTCGCTGCGGTCGCGGGCCGCTTGCGCAAGCGAACCGTCGAGGTCTTTGACGGCGCCTTCGACGGCGGCGGCCTTTTTGGGATCGAGGTCGATCACGTCGAAGGCCGCGGCGGGGCCGAAGCGCTCGCCGGCGACGCCGTAGCGGGTCGACATCGTGCGGTCGACGAGCGCTTGCGCCATCGCCTGGGGATCGTCTTCGTGGGCCGCGATCTCGTGCGCGACCTCGCTCGGCACGCCCGGCGCGAGCATCGTCTCGGGCGAAGCCGCCAGGTATTTTACGCCCGCGTGCGAGAGCGCGGAAGAGAAGGCGACCGTCGCCATCAGGCATTGGTTGGCGACCACGCCGTCGACGCCGCGCCCGGCATCTTCGGGGTGCTCGTGCGCGTGGAGCGCGATGCCGTCGGCGATTGCGCCCGCGATATCGTCGGACCGCATGATCCCGTCGCCATGGTCGGCTTCGAGTCCACCGCCGTCGCCGCCGCCGTGATCGACCAGGTCGAGCCAGGTCTCCTTGGCGCCGCTCCGCTCGGCGGCGTCGAGCGTCCGCGCCACGAACTGCGTGAGGTTGGTGCGCGCCGACGGATCGTGCGGCGGCGAAACCTCGACCCGCGAAGAGAGCTTGCCGTCGGCGATCCCGTAGGATTCGGTGCGCAGCACGCCCGCGGGCTCGAGCCCGTCGCGCGCCGTGGTATCTTCGACCGCGAACGCGATCGAATGATCCGCGGCGCTGGTCTCGAGTGCTTGCGCGATCGTGAGCGCCTGAACGTCGTCGAGGTTGTTGTCGCCGTCGCGATAGAGCCCGAACTCGAGCGCGCGCCCGTTGCGCTCCGCGCTGACCGTACCGATCATGAAATGCCTCCGAACGGAAAGAGATGTCGGAGGCCCTATCGCGACGCGGGGTTCGAACGGCTAGAGCCTCCCGCGGGCGCTCGCGGCGGATGATCGCTCGCGGCCGGTCTTGGCGCGGCCGAGGACCTCGCGGCCCCGGCTGCTTCTACGGACGTCGGCCAACGGCGGCGTCGATGATCGGACCAGCTCGAGGTGGGTTGTGCGTCTCGCGCATCCAGCGCTGCACGAACATGGCGGATGCGAGCAAGAGCACTGCGAGCGCGCTGAAACTGCCGCGCGCGTTGAGGTGCGCCGCAGCGATGCCGATCGTGAGCCCTCCGAGCGCATAACCGCCATCGCGCCACAGCCGGTATACCCCGAGCGCCGTGCCGCGTTCGACCGGAGCAGCAACGTCGCTGATCGCTGCAAGTAACACCGGATACACGAGCGCGGTACCCAGCCCGGCGAGCGTGGCAGCAGCGAACCAGGTGGCGCCGTCGCGTGCGACGCCCGCAAGCGCAAGCCCCGCGGCGTCGAGGACCAAGCCGACGACGATCGGCGGTTTACGGCCGACGCGATCGGAGAGCGCGCCCGTCCCCAGTTGTGCGATGCCCCAGGTGAACGCGTAAATGCCTGCAGTAGCGCCGATGATCGCAGGTCCATGCCCCTGCGCGGCCATCGCAAGCGGAAGCAAAACCCAAATTCCGGTGTCGCCGAATTTGTTCAGGCAACCCGCCTGGCTGCAAGCCCGCATCGTCGGATTGCGCCAACTGACGTCCGCAAAAATGCTGCCCAGGCTCGCAGCTGCCGGTGACGCGCCGCCCGGCGCGGCAGCCTGTTCCAGCTGCACGAACGGCGTTGTCTCCCGGATCGCGAGCACGAGCAGGAGCCCGGTCATTGCAACGGCTGCCGCAAAGACAAAAGGCGCCGGACGAAGGCCGTAGTCGGCGGCGAGCGCACCGGTGCCGGCACTGGCGATCGCGACGCCCACGTAGCCGGAGAACTCGTTGATCCCGAGCGCGAGTCCGCGCTGCCGACGTCCCACGAGATCGACTTTACTGGTGACCGTCATCGACCAGGCAAAACCCTGATTGGCACCGAGCAACAGGTTCGCGGCAACGATCCATCCCCAGGACGGCGCTATGAGCAGTAGCCATGGGACGGGCAATCCAAAGAACCAGCCTGCAAGCAAGACTTTCCGGCGGCCATATCGGTCGGCAAGCTGCCCGGCGAGCAGATTGAGTGGTCCCTTCACGACGCCGAAAGCGACGACAAACGTGAGGAGCACCGCCGCCGAGGTGATCCCGAAGCTCTTTGCGCCGAGCAGTGGGACAACGGTGCGTTCACTGCCAACGAGCATGCCGACGAACACATTGTCCAGAGCCAGGAGCGAGAACTGCACGAGATTCGGTCGCAGACCGAGGCGCAGCGCCGTGCCCATCTAACTCGCCGATTCCAACTCGCCGCCGAGTGCGAGCCAGTCCGGAGCGCCGAGAAGCAACCGCTGTGCCGTGTATCCTCGTCTTCGAAGAACGTCGACCGCCTCATCGGCCCAAACGCAGTGAGGTCCTCGACAATAGACGATAATCTCGCGGCCACGCGGCAGCGGCGGCATATTCTTCTTGCGCTTCAAGGCATCGATTGGAACGCTGCGCGCACCCGCGATATGGCCGGCTCGATATTCAGCCTCCGGTCGAACGTCCAGCAACACGGCACCGCGCTTGATCCGCCGCGCAACTGCGCCGGGTTCGAGTGCCTGCACCGATCGTTCGCCAAGGTGGCGGTGCAGCGTGGCTTTGACCTCGGGCAGCATTTCCTCGCCGAGTTCGCCAACGAGCCGAAGAACGCGCAAGGCCGTCGCACCTGCAAGCCGATAGAACGCGAACGTTCCGGCTCGCCGGACCTCGACGAGATGAGCTGCCGCCAATATGTTGAGGTGCTTTGAGGCGTTGGCAACGGAGAGTCCGAGTTCGCGTGCCAGGTCCTCGACGCTCCGCTCGCGCTGAGCGAGGATATCCAGCATCTCGAGGCGTTTCGGGCTCGACAGCGCCGCCCCGATCCGAGCCAGATCCTTGTAGAGCTCGTCCTTGAAACGGCGGTGATCGACCAACATATTAAACTGTTCAGTTGATGAGTTGAGATACCCTTCCAGGAGCAGCCGGCGTCTCACGGGCAGGATCGATTGCGGTGCAGTGGGATTGCGAGTGCGCTCGTGCCGGGAGAGGGAGACGCGGGTAAGGGGATTTGCTCCGGCATCGGCTATCTCGGTGAGCGCTTCCGAAAGGAGTGAAAATGAGGTGCTTGGTTCCGCGCCGGCGCGGTCACGATCCACCTTGGCGTCGAGCGGGTTTCGCAAGAGGTCGGGGCTGCGGCCGGCGCCAATCCGTGGCTTCTGCGGCGCCTCCCGCATTGCCCCAAGCGACGGTTCGAAGCGAACCGGCAGCACGGCGCTGCGAAAGTGGGATGACGATGGCCTCAAAAATCCCTTCCGTTCCGTATCGGCGGGCGACCGGGCCGGCGCGATCACTCGAGGAGCAGACCCTCGCTGCGATCGGGGCACTCTACGATGCGGCTCTCGACAAAACGCGGTGGCCCGCGGTGCTCGAGACCTTCACCGCATACACCGGGAGCCAAGCGGCGACGTTCTGGACCCTCGGCAGCTCGGAGATTCCGCAGCATTCCACCTTCATGTACATCAATTTCGACCCGGCCTTGATTCCGGTGTACGTGGACCAGATGGCGGCTCTCGATCCCACGGCGCAGTACGTGGTCGCACATCCGCACGAACCGATCGTGCACGACGGGCTGGTGATCAGCGAGAGCGAAAAAGAGCGGCACCCCTACTACGATTGGCACGGCCGCTACAGCGAGACGCGCTTTCGGCTGGTTAGCCAGACGCGTCCTCATCGGGGGGTACAAGCCGGCATCGCCCTGCATCGAACGCGCAGGGCGGGGCGATACGAACCCAGCGACATCGAACGGTTCGGGGTCCTGCACGAACACCTGCGACGGGCGCTCGCGATTGCCTTCCGGATCGGGTCGCTCGGAGCGATGCGATGGGCGCTCGAAGAATGGCTCGACCGCAGCTCGGCGGCGATCCTCTTTCTCGACTCGCGCAAACGTCCGGTCTTCTGTAACCGTGCGGCACGGGCGTTGCACGCGGCCTGCGACGGCGTTGTGTTGGGAGGCGACGGGCTGGCGCTCGCGCATCGGGCGGATAACGACCGGCTCGCGAGGTTGCTGGCCGGGGCGCTCTCGCCGCTTGCCTCTGCCGGCGGCTCCCAGGGCGGTGCGATGCGGGCGCAACGTCCCTCCGGGAAGCGCCCCTACGGCATTCTCGTCAGCCCCGTATCCAAGACGTATCCGGGCCTGTGCGTGGAGCGGCCCGCTGCCTGCGGCGTCATCACCGACCCCGACCGGCGGGAACTCGTCCCGGCCAAGCGCTTCCAGGCCGCGCTCGGGCTGACGGGGCCGAAAGCAAACTCGCGGCGTTGCTGGCGGCGGGCGATAGCCTGCGAACGGCCGCCGAGCAACTCGACATCACCTACGGCACGGCCAGAAATCGGCTGGCTGAGATTTTTCGGAAAACCGAGACCCGCCGGCAGGGCGAACTGGTCGAATTCCTGATCGCGACGCTCGCGACGGACCTATCATTTGACACTTGACGCTCCAGGGGGCGCCGAGTAGAGTTCGGCATAGGCAGTTCCCGCCGCAGCTGCCTGCGCGCAAGCGCATCCGGCCCGTTTTCCGGCGGCGCGCCCAATCGCGAGGATCGTCGTTATGAATCGCTTCGCCACTCTCCGTACGATGCGCGTGCCGCGGGTTTTGGCCTCGGCAACAGCCCTGTTCTTGGTTGCCGGTTCGAGCGCGTTCGCGAATCACGATTTCAAGATCACCAACGCCGGCGACCACAGCATCTACGAGGTGCACATCAGCGGGGTCGATCAGCGGGACTGGGGTCCCGACCTGCTCGGCAGCGAGCAGACGATCGACCCGGGCGAATCCCTGAGCTTCAACATCGTTCAAGGCTGCAGAGAGGACATCAAACTCGTCTACCGTGAGACCGATAGCGAAAAGCGCGATTTCGATACCTGCAAGTACGATCTGAAGGCGAACTACTAACTCCGGATGGGGATGGAGCGCACGCAGGCCGCAAAGTCGTTCGAGTGCGCAAGAACGTCTGGAGTCCGTGACGGACGGCGACCCGTCACGCTGGCTGCCGATTGCGGCGGCGGTTCTCGCGTTGCTGGCGGCCTCGAGCGGCTTCGCTGCCAACCTGCGCGTGGCACAGTCGCAAGCCACGCGGAGCACGGCGATCATCCTCGCCACCCGCGCCGCCGACGCCTACGGCGAGTACGACGAACGGAGCGTGAAGCAGCACGTCTACGAAGCGGCGCTGGTCGGCACGGCCGATCCGAAGCGTGCGGGCCTGCTGCGCAGCGTCGCCCAACACGAGGCCACGGCCAAGGCGCCGCTGCTTCGCGCGGCGCGAAGCCTCGACCAACAGTCTCGCGCCGAGGACGTTCGCGCCGGGCGGCTGCTGGAATCGCACGAGATTCTCGCGGTCTCGGCGACCCTGTTCGAGATCGCGATCGTGCTGGTTTCGGCTGCCGCGCTCGTCAAGTCTCGGCTGCTCCCGATCAGCGCCGCGATCGCTACGGTCGTCGCCCTGGCGATCGCGACCTGGGGATTCTTTTTCTGAATCCGGCACCTCCCATTTGGCACTTGTGGCCGCGGCGACTCCGAGTAGAGTTCGGATGAGAAAAACATGGCGGGCGCCTGGGCCGAGTTTGAGCTGCCCGACGGCTCGGCGTTTGCGATCGGAAAACACGAAAATTTTCCGTGGCAAGCGGGCTACTCGATCATGTTCGCCGTGCCGGATCTCGAAGCGGCGATCGAACTCGTGAAGCAGCACGGGGGCAAAGCCAAACCGAGCGGCGAGTCTCCGGTCTGCACCATGTCGTTCGGCGAGGATTGCGAAGGAAACCAGCTCGTGTTGCACCGCCGCAAGTGACCGCAGGAGCAACCTTTACGTTTGGCACGGCGCGGACGACTTTCGCGGTGGCAGCTGGAGGCTGTTGGCCCAGAAGCAGTCCGAGCTCGCGGTGGAGTTCGGCGACGCTTGGGCGCACCCGGACCCTGACCTGCGCCCAGAGTTCAACGACGACCGCGAAGGCTGGTAGTCGTTGCGCGGTGCGTCGCGCTCAACGAGATGCCGCGCGTCCGCACAGCGTCCGCAGGGATCGTTCCGCCGCGGCGTCGGGATCTTGGGTAATCGACTTGTTGTAACGCGCCGAATATCCCCTCGTTTCGAAGACGGCGATGACGATTTCCGAGGTAACCGGTAGCCCTGTCGGCGACGTGTAGGTGAAGGAGATGTATTTCGCCGGATGGTTTTCGCAGACTGAGGTGTCCGTCGGAGCGTAGCCGAACACGTCGGGAAGGCCGCGGAAGTAGGCGATTTCGGCCGCCAGCAAGGCGTCGAGCGATCCGATCCCGTCCTTCGCTACCACGACGATGTTTTGCGAATAGTCCGCGTTGCCCGGTCGCAACCACGTGCCGAGGCCGTCGTTCGTGCCGTGCACGTGCTGCCAGCCCGGTGGCCCAACGAACACGAGCGCGCCGGCACTCTTTGACGGCTTCTGAGCAGAGTTCGTGTCGCTCCAAGCCGGCGACCCCGAAAGCCCGAGGATCGCCGCAACGAACACGACCGCGACCAGGGAGCGCCCTTCAGTCCGGCGCCGAGGTCCCGATGCTCCAACTTCTGACGAACCAGATCGCATCATGCGCACTCAAACCGGGCAGAGCGAGGCGAGTGCGGCGCGGGCCGCCTGGTTTTCGGGCGCGCCCTTGGGCCGAGCATACGTCGCGATATATCCCAAATTGGCTCCGCGCCCGATGACCTGCTCGGTATCGAACGCGCTGCTCTCGGTCATGCCGAAAATCGACTCGAAGAACCAACCTTGCTTGCTTCCGGCGCAGATCGTTTCGCTATGATCGGCTTTGATGCCCGCGCGGCCCGACAGCCGCACGAGCCCCAAGCGCGATAGCCTCACCAAGTCGGATAGCTGCATCGTTGCCGACACGGGATGCGCTTCGATCACGATATGCGGACCTTTGCCGCCCGCGCCGGGCGGATAGTAGTTCCAGTCGAGACCGCCCTGCGTCAGGGAGTCCACTCTGGTCCAACCGCTCGGCCCGGTAAAGACCGTTCGCGGCGCCGCGCGCGCGGCCTCCCGCGGATGCACGAGCGCCGCCGCGATTGCGACGGCGAGGACGGCCGGCACAATGAGCGTTTTGATGTGATGCAAACGCATGAGCAACTCCCCCTACCGACGTGACGGTAGCTTGGCCCCGGACGACGACGGGCTACGTGTCGAATATCCAGGTCCTCAGGCCGGCTCCGTGCATGGCGACCAGCGCCCCGAGCACGATGAAGATCGCCAAGACGACGCGCAGCATCACGACCACGGCCCGCTCGTTCGTGACGCCGCCCCAGGTAAGAATGCGAAGAGCCTTGCCGGGGACGTCTTGTCGGGCCCGTGCCTGCAGATAGCCGTGGACGAAAGCCGGCGCACGGAGAAAGCCCACCAGCGCCGCGACGAACACGATGAATCCATACAGCATCGTCGCGATCACGACGAACTCGCGGCCCCCGCGAACGCCACGCCGACGCCTTGCGCCATCACCCCGCCGTCCGCCGATACTGTTGGTATCCGCGCCATGCAAGATAGGCAGCGATGAGCAGCGTCGCGTAGGCTCCGAGTCCGAGCGAGAACACCGCGCCGACCGACGGCGCGTCGCCGCCCGAGGAGAGGTCTCCGACCTCCGCCTTGAGCGCGCTGAAGGCATTGTATGCGCCAAGGTCCGCGTAGAGCGTCACGAGCAGCGGCAGGCAGTAGGCCAGCGGCGCATAGCGGCTCTTCCAAAAGTACGGAATGACGATCGACGCGAGCGCGATGAGGACGAGCAACAGACCAGAACCTCCGCTCGAGGGGACTCCACCACCGGCGATGGCGCCCAGACCGTTGAGGACCACCGGCATCGCGATGTTGAGCGGGAGGGTGGCCACGCTGACGAACCCGAGGAAGAACGCTGCGACAGCAAACAGCAGATAGGCAATCGCGACATCCTTGCCGGCCCCGGCGAGAATCCCGCTTGCGATCTGCTTCCCGGGCTCGCCGGCTCGCGCCCGAGCAGCGCGCGATAGAAGCCGAGCGCACGCTCGAAGTCTTTGACGTTGTAGACGTGACAATCGATTCCGGTGACCATGCAGCCTCGTTTTGCGCTCGGCAACGCCGAACCTTACGGCGCACTCGGCGCGGCGCCCGGCGTCGCGTTGCCGCTGCAGCTCCGCAGGGTCGTGTAGCCGTCGGCATCGGTGTGCGCGATGACGAA
Source organism: Vulcanimicrobiaceae bacterium (assembly GCA_050733855.1). GTDB lineage: Bacteria > Vulcanimicrobiota > Vulcanimicrobiia > Vulcanimicrobiales > Vulcanimicrobiaceae > JBOHTX01. The sequence continues at coordinate 429 of JBOHTX010000020.1, read as the reverse complement.
TTGCACGGCGGGGGGCGCGTCGGCGAGGTCGGTCCCGGGCGGAGGGAGTTGTACCGGGATCCCGCCGTTGGGTGCCAGTTGGTCGTCGTGCGCGAACGGGTTCTTGCGGTCGCTCGGGTACACGAACGGATACGGAAATTCTCCGGTCATCGTCGTGCCGTCGGTGAGCGTGACGTTGGCGACGACCGACTGCAGCACGGAGCCGTTGGGGCCGTGGCCCAGGCCGCTGGGATCGAGTTCGACATCGGCGCAGGCCGCATTCTGGTTGCCGCCGTTGCCGTTGCCGCTGCTCGCGGAGCCGGAACCGCGCCCGGCGAGGCCGCCGTTGCCGGTGCCCGCACCGGCGCCGGTCCCGCTGCCGCCGTTTTGCTCGCCGAGATGCGTGCCGGCGACCAGCGAGCGGGGCGCCGTCGGTTTGCGATGCGGCAC
>JBOHTX010000019.1:0-16469 GCA_050733855.1 Vulcanimicrobiaceae bacterium | reverse complement strand
GTACGGGCCTGCGCCGCGAGCTGCGCATCCGATCGATCGTCGCCGTCGTAGCCGGGAACGACCGGAACGCCGGCCTCGCGTGCGAGCCGCTTGGCCTGCGCCTTGTCGCCGACGGCCGCGATCGCGGCCGGGCTCGGTCCGATCCAAACGAGCCCCGCCGCTTCGACTGCCGCCGCAAAGGGCGCGCGCTCGGAAAGAAAGCCGTAGCCGGGATGGAGCGCGTCGGCGCCGAGCGCTCTCGCCGCAGCCAGGATCCGCTCCGCATCGAGATAGGATTCGGACGCGGGCCCGGGCCCGATTTCGAGCGCATCGTCCATCGCGGCGACGTGCCGGGCACGCGCATCGGCGTGCGAGTAGATGCCGAGCGGAACGACGCCGTGCTCGCGAGCCGCACGCGCAATCCGGATCGCGATCTCGCCGCGGTTGGCGATCAAGAGACGGCGGATCGGTCGCGGCCCGCGCGCGCCGGCGCTCAGCGCGTCCACGGCGGCGCGCTCCGTTCGAGGAAGGCCCGCAGCCCGGCTTGCCCTTCGGCGCTCGTGCGCTGCCGCGCGATCGCGGCGGCGGTCGGTTCGAGGCTCGCATCGTAGGGAAGCTCTGCGACTTCGGCGAGCAGACGCTTGGCGAGCGCGACGGCGCTCGGCGCGGCGCCGTGTGCTTCGGTCAGCACGCGCGCGACCGCGGCATCGAGCGCCTCCTCGCCCTGGACGACCTCGTGCACGAGCCCGATCTGCAGCGCCCGCTCGGCACCGAAGCGTTCGCCGGTCAGCGCGAGCGCGCGCGCCTGCGAGCGGCCGATCTTCGCGAGCACGAACGGCGAGATCACCGCCGGTACGATCCCGAGCTTCGTTTCGGTGAAGCCGAAGCGCGTCTGTGCTTCGGCGAGCGCGACGTCGCAGACGGCGACGAGTCCGGCTCCACCGCCAAGCGCCGCGCCGTGAATCCGCCCGATCACGATCTTCGGCGTTCGATCGATCGCGCGCAGCATCCGCGAGAGCGCGCGGGCATCCTCGCGGTTCGCCGCCTCGTCCAGCTCGATCGAACGCCGCATCCAGCCGATATCGGCGCCGGCCGAAAAGACCGGCCCCTCGCCCCGCAAGACGATCGCGCGCACGGCTGGGTCGGCGCCGAGTTCGAGGAAGGCGCGCCCGAGCGCCGCGATCAACTCAGGATCGAAGGCGTTGCGGAGTTCGGGCCGCGACAGGGCGACGGTCGCAATGGTGCCCTCGCGCCGCACGGAAAGGGAAGCGGAGTCCATAGGAGCCGCCTTCTCGCCCAGGGGTACGCTCCCTTACATCCGTCCGGGACCTCTTCTGCTAGAATCGAGTCCATGGAGATCGGGATCGCTCAGGGCCGGATGCGCGCCCTCCCCAAGGCGCAGGCGCCGCTGCGCCATTCGCTCGCGACCCGGCTGACGCACTGGGTGTTTTCGCTGTCGTTCGTGGTGCTGGTGATGAGCGGGCTGCAGATTTTCAACGCGGCGCCGTATCTCGATGCGTCGGAGCTCTCGAACCCCGCCCACCGGGTGCTCGCCATCGGCACGACGACGACCGCTTCCGGCGCGACAGTCGGAACCACGACGATCCTCGGGCACAGCTTCACCACGACCGGCTGGCTCGGCGTCACCGCCGATGGGATGGGCGGCACGACCGAGCGCGCCTTCCCCGGCTGGATCACCTTCCCAGGCTACCAGGACCTCGCCGATGGGCGCCGCTGGCACTTCTTCTTCGCCTGGATCATGCTCGCGTGCGGCGTGGTCTACCTCGCGGCCGGCGGCTGGCGGCGCGATCTCGCGAAGCTGATCGTGCGCCCGAGCGACCTACGCGCGGCGCCGCTGATGGCGCTGTACTACCTGCGCCTGCGCAAAGAACCGCCGCCCTACGAGAAGTACAATCCGCTGCAAAAAATTGCATACACGAGCGTGCTCTTCGTGTTGACGCCGCTCGTCATTCTGACGGGCCTGGTGCTCTCGCCCGGCGTCGATTCGGCGCTACCCTGGCTGATGTGGGTTTTCGGCGGCCGCCAATTCGCGCGGCTTTGGCACTTCGTCTCGATGCTGTTGCTGCTCGGGTTCCTCGCGAACCATTTGGTGCTCGTGGCCGCGACCGGCGTCGTCAACAACCTGCGCGGAATGATCGCGGGCCGCGACCCCCGCGACGCGGTTGCGCCATGAGAAGCGCGGCGACGAACCGCCCGTCCCAAATGGGCTGGCGAGTGCCGGCCCGGGGGGGAACGGGGGGCACGCCGCCCCGTTGTTCAAATTGAAACGGCGGCTCTTCATCGTGGGTGCGGTGGCGGCGCTGGGCGGGTGCGCGCCGGTCACCAACGCGCTCAACAATGCGGGGGCGGTGCACAACGTCATCGATCTTGCGGAGCCGCTCGATCACGGCTTGATCGGAACCCACGGGCTCGCGAAGCTGTATCCGGCGAGCGCGATCGACCGCAATTTCCCGATGAACGGCTTCTCGACCCCGATGGACGCCACGTATCTCCGTTGGCTGCGGACCGGCTTCGCGGGCTACCGCCTGCAGGTCGGCGGCCTCGTGGAGAAGCCGCTCTCGCTCTCGCTCGCCGACTTGCGGCGCGCGGCGACCCTTTCGCAGATCACGCGGCTCGATTGCGTCGAAGGCTGGAGCGTCGTCGGGCAGTGGAGCGGCGTTCCGCTCGCCTGGCTGCTCGCGCAAGTGCAGCCGGCACGTGCGGCCCGCTACGCCGTCTTTCACACGCTCGATCGCGACGATCAAGGCGTCCCCTACTACGAAAGCCTCGACCTGCACCAAGCGATGGCGCCGCAAACCCAACTCGCGCTCGGCCTCAACGGCAAGCCGCTCGGCCCCGACTACGGCGCACCGGTCCGCCTGCGCATCCCGACGCAGCTCGGCTACAAGAGCGCGAAGTGGGTCCACCGCATCGAGCTGGTCGCCTCGTTCGATTCCATCGCCGGCGGTAACGGCGGCTACTGGGAAGACCAAGGCTACGAGTGGTACGCCGGGATTTGAGCGGCCTTCGGATGACCGGGGTCGGGCCGGAATGATCCTCGAAGACGAGCTCGTCATTCTCGCGGGCGCGACCGGGAGCGTCGGCGGCGCCGTGCTCGGGACGCTGCTCGCGCAAGGCGCGCACGTTCTCGTCGTTTCACGCCGCGCGGCATCGGCCGAAGGCGTCATCGCGGCGGCGACGGACGGCCGACCGGAACTCGCAGAGCGGTGCGCCGCCTTCGAAGCCGATCTCCTCGACGCCGCTGCGGGAGAAGCCGTCGCACTTCGGGCCCGCGAGCGGCTCGGGCGGATCGACGCGGTCGTGAGTCTGGCCGGCGGCCCGACGCGCTTCATGCCGATCCTCGAATCGACGGTCGCCGATCTCGAGGTGAACGTGCGGAATTTCTTGCTGCTCACCTACAACCTCGTCGTTCCGGCGCTACGCGCAATGCTGGCGCAACCGTTTCGCTCCGGGAAGCGCTCGCGCGGGCGACTGATCGTCGTCACGGCCGGCAGTTCGCTCGACCCGCAGCCGCGCTTCGGCCTCATGGGTGCGGCCAAGGCGGGCGTCAACACGCTGATGCTCGCGATTGCGCGCGAGCACAAAGCCGACGGCATCGTCGCGAACGCACTCGTCCTGGGCGGCGTCGCGACGGAACGAGCGCGAGACTATCTCGGCGCGGACGACTTCGCCGCGGCGGCAACCCCGCAGGAAGTCGCCGACGCGCTTGTCTTCCTTGCAAGCGACGCCTCGAGCGGCGTCAACGGCGCGCTCGTTCACCTCAACGCCCGCGAGGTCGACTAACGTTCGTTGCGCGCCTTTACCGGCGGCGACGGCGGCGGAAGAGCGAGGCGTCGAGCGAAAAGCGGCCCGGGCCTGCGAGCACGAGCGCGATCATCACGGCGAGGTAGCCGAGCGGCAACTCGAAGCTTCCCTGATGCGGCTTGCTCGCCACGAAGACCGCGCCGTGCGGCACGGATACGAAAAAGACCGCGACGATCATGTTGCACGCGATAAAGAGCGCGCACAGCCGTGTCAGGACGCCGAGGATCAGGCCGATCCCGCCCACGAACTCCGCGAGCGCCGCAATCAGCTGCAGCCAGGGTGGCGTACCAGGCACGATGTGGTCGGCCCAATCGAAGGGATGCTGTACCTTCGGAAGCCCGTGCAGAACGAAGGCTGAGCCGATCACCAGGCGCAGCACGAGCAGCGCGATGCCGAGCGCAGCCGGCCGGCCCGTAGCGAGGCTCAACGTTGGTCGCCGAGTTCCAAACGACCCAGGAGAAGGTACTGCTCGAGGTCGTCGATTGCGGCCGGGTCGTGAGAGTATCGGGCGAGGACCGCGCGCGTCCGCTCGAGAGCCGAATCGTCCGCGAGCGCCAACATGCGCGTGAGATCGCCTTGGTCGATGCCCCTAGCCGAGTCCATTTTCATGAGCACGAGGAACGGAGCGTCGCCGAACAGGCGGGTCGGATCCATCGCAAGCGGCTCCCTCGCAAGGCGCATGAGTTGCCGAACGTCGCTTCCGTCCCGACCGGGTGCTTGCGCATTCCGCGCTCGAGGTAGAAAGCGCGCCGCTGCGCCGCCTTGGTATAATCACGCTGAAGTGACATGTCGTCGCACCAAACCCGCACCGCGAATCAGCGGACTGGCTTCGCCGCGAGGGTCGAGGATCGCTCTTTGCATCACGCGGCCGCTTCGACCGTCGGTGATCGCTGCGCTGGGGCGCGCAGCGCGAGCGCGGCGCCGGCGATCACGAGCGCGGCACCGATGAGATCGCGCGACGAAAAGACTTCGCCACCGAAGACGATCCCGACGGCGACGGCGATGACCGGGACCATCAACGCGGAGAAGCTCACGGCGCCCGCTGGGATGCGCTGCAACAACCAGGCGTTGAGCACGAAGGCGAGCGCGCTTCCGACGAGCGCGAGGTAGAGCAGGGCAGCGAGCGGCGTGAACGCGAGCGCCGCGTGCAGCGAGGTCCGTTCGGTCGCGAGCCCGCAAAGGGTCAGCCCCGCGCCCCCGAGCAGCATCGCCGGCGGCAACGCGACCAGCGGCGCGACCGAGGCGTGGCGCTTGAGGTAGACGTTGCCGAAGGCCGAACTCGCCGAAGCGACGAGCGCCGCGACGATAAACGCGAGTTCCCCGCGAACGGCTCCGACGAGCGAGATCACCGCGACGCCTGCCAGCGCGAGGACCGCTCCGGCGACCGCCGTCAGCGGCGTGCGCTCCCCGAGCATCGGCAGCGCGAATGCGAACACGAAGAACGGCATCGTTCCATACAGCACCGCAACGAGCCCCGAGGCCAGATGCGTTTCCGCAAGATACGTCAGCGCGTAGCTGAGCCCGAACATCGAAAAGGCGAGGATCGCGACGAAGCGCCAATCGAGCGCGGCGGGTCGGAGGTGGATGCCGCGCGCAAACGCGACGCACCAGAGCACCGCGCCCGCAATCAGAAAGCGCGCGCCGGCACCGGTCAGCGGCGGCCAGCCGAGCAACGAGAACTTGATGCCAAGCCACGTCGTTCCCCAGATGCCGACGATCCCCGCATAGGCGGCGACGATGAGGAAGAGGGGCGCGTCCGCACGGCGATGGCGAGCGTTCTGCACAACGCCTACATCCGGAAGACGCCGAAGGTCGTCGGACGTTCGGCGGTCGCGGCGGCTGCTTCGAGGCCGAGCGCGAGTACGGGCCGGGTATCGAGCGGATCGATCACGCCGTCGTCCCACAAGCGCGCGGTCGCGAAGTACGGGCTCCCTTCGCGCTCGTACGTCTCGAGGATCGGCGCCTCGAACGCGTCGCGTTCGCTTTCTCCGAGTTCGCCGCGAACGGTCGAAAGCACGCGCGCGGCCTGCCGTCCACCCATCACCGAGATGCGCGCGTTCGGCCACATCCAGAGTTGGCGAGGACCGTAGGCACGGCCGCACATCGCGTAGTTCCCGGCCCCGAAGCTGCCCCCGATCACGACCGTGAACTTCGGGACCGCGGCGCAGGCGACCGCCATCACCATCTTGGCGCCGTCCTTGGCGATCCCACCGCGTTCGTAGTCCTTGCCGACCATGAAGCCGGAGATGTTCTGCAGGAAAACGAGCGGAATCGCGCGCTGCGTGCACAGCTCGATGAAGTGCGTGCCCTTGAGCGCGCTCTCGCTGAAGAGGATCCCATTGTTGGCGACGATCCCCACGAGGTGTCCTTCGATGCGCGCGAACGCGCAGACCAGCGTAACGCCGTAGCGCGGCTTGAACTCGTGGACGAGCGAGCCGTCGACCAGCCGCGCGAGCACTTCGCGAACGTCGTACCTCTGGCGCGGATCGCGCGGGATTACGCCGTAGAGTTCCCCCGGATCGCAGGCCGGCGGCTGCGGCGCGGCGGCGCGGGACGGCGGCGCGGGCGGCAGATTCGCAACGATCGCGCGCACGAGCGCGAGCGCCTCCTCGTCGTCGCGCGCGAAGTGGTCGGCGACGCCCGAGATGCGGGTGTGGACGTCCGCGCCGCCGAGATCTTCCGCGCTGACGACTTCGCCGGTCGCCGCCTGCACGAGCGGCGGACCGCCCAGAAAGATCGTTCCGGTCCCCGCCACGATCACCGTTTCGTCGGACATCGCGGGAACGTAGGCGCCGCCCGCGGTGCACGAACCCATCACCGCCGCGATCTGCGGAATCCGCTCGGCCGACATGCGCGCCTGATTGTAAAAGATCCGTCCAAAATGATCGCGATCGGGAAAGACCTCGGCTTGCAGCGGCAAGAACGCGCCTCCCGAATCGACCAGGTAGACGCACGGCAGGCGGTTCTCGAGCGCGATCGCTTGCGCGCGCAAGTGCTTCTTGACCGTCAACGGATAGTAGGTGCCGCCTTTGACGGTCGCATCGTTGGCAACGACGACGCAGTGCCGCCCGCAGATGCGGGTGAGCGCGGTCACGATTCCGGCCGCCGGGACCGGCGTCTCGTAGACGTCTTCAGCGGCGAGTGCCGAGAGTTCGAGCAGCGGGCTCCCCGGATCGATCAGGCGCGCGAGCCGCTCGCGCACGGTCAGCTTGCCGCGCGCGCGGTGCCGTGCGGTCGCCTCGGCCCCGCCGCCGCCGCTTGCGCGTTCGAGCCGCGCGCGCAGCTCGGCGACGAGCGCGCGCTGGTGCGCGTCGTTGGCGCGGGCATCGTCGCTCGCTGGGTCGTGACGAGAACGTAGCGCTTGCACGAAGGAGCGCTTCTGTACGGCGCTCGCCGCCTCCGGTTCGGCCCCGGCTGCCGACGCGCGGCATGAAGCGGCGGTGAAAATCGCGCGCCAAGCGATGCGCCCGCAACCCGCAGGCGCTATCCTGTTCGAGCGATGAACGCTGCCGACACCGCGCCGTACCGGCCGCTCGGGAACCTCGCGTTACCGAACGACCTCGCGCCCTACCGCGGGCCGTGGAACGCCCGCTTGGCGGCGCACCTGCTGCGCCGGGCCGGCTTCGGCGGCTCGCCGCGCGACGTCGCGAAGCTCGCAGCGCAGCCTTCGGCCGACGCCGCCGTCGCCTCGCTGCTCGCATTTCCCACAAGGGATCCGCTGCCGCCGGGACCGGCCTACAGCGACGATCCGTCGGCCGCTTTCGCCACGCTGCGCGAGCGGGTCCGCGGCGACCTTGCGAGCTTGCGCGAACAAATCGCCGGCTTTCCGCTCGCGCCGGGGGCCGCGCGAGCCGCGCTCGCCGCCGACCCCGAGATCAAAGAGCTGCGCAAAGCCACCCGGCAAGTCGAGTTTCGGGCTGCGATCCAGGCGCGCTTGTGGTGGCTCGACCGGATGCTGCACACGCCCGCGCCGCTGCAAGAAAAACTGACCCTCTTCTGGCACGGCCACTTCACCTCGACGGTGCTGCAGAAGGGCGTCACCACCGAAGAGATCGTCGCCCAAAACCAGTTCTTCCGCCGCTACGCGCTCGGCAACGTCCGCGAGCTGACCGCGGCCGTCGCCTACGATCCCGCGATGCTCAAGTACCTCGACAACATCCACAACGAGAAGGCGCACGCCAACGAAAACTTTGCGCGCGAGCTGATGGAACTCTACACGCTCGGCCTCGGCGCGTATGCCGAAGAGGACGTGCGGCAAGCCGCGCGCGCCTGGACCGGGATTCGGATGCAGCCGCAGGGCGGGCAGGTCTACCTCGATGCGAACCTGCACGACCAGGGCCAAAAGACGATCCTCGGCCAGACCGGCAACTGGGATGGGCACGACGTCGTGCGGATCATCTTCGCGCAGCCGGCCGCCGCGCGCTTCTTCGCCGAGCGCGTGCTCGAAGCGTTCGTCTACAGCCAACCCGAACCCGAACTGGTCGCTGCGGTCGGCGAGGCGCTGCGCGCCCACGATTTCGAACTCGCGCCGGTGCTCGGCATGCTGCTGCGTTCGAATCTCTTCTACTCGCCGCGCGCCTATCGCGCGCTCGTGCGGAGCCCGATCGATTTCGTGATCGGCACCTACCAGCTCGCGGGGATCGACGCGATCCCGCCCCAAACGCTCGGCGCGCTCGCGCGGATGGGACAGGTGCTCTTCTCTCCGCCGAACGTGCGCGGATGGCCGGGCGGTGCGGCTTGGCTCAACACCGGGACGATGCTGGCGCGCGACAACTTTCTCAATGCTGTCGCGGGCGCGAGCCGCGTCATGGGTTCGCAGAGCGCGCTCGTCGCAGATCTGCCCGCTGCGCCGCCGCAAGCGGCCGCGGCGCTCGTCGCAGCGATCGTGCGCGGCGACGCGTCGCTCGCCGCGCAGGCGCAACTCGCCGACTATCTGGCCGAGCCGGGCGCCTCCCGCGCAGCCGGAGCCTACCTTGCGATGGCGATGCCCGCTTACCAGCTCGCTTAGGAGACGCGATGAAACGCAGCCGCTTTTTGCTCGGAGCCGCCGGCGGGCTCGCCGTCAGCGCGAAGCTCGATTCGGTCTTCGCGCGCGCGCTGGCCGCGCCCGCGCTGCCCGGCCTTCCCGGCAGCGCGAACGACCGTGTCCTGGTGGTCGTCAACTTGCAGGGCGGCAACGACGGGCTCAACACGATCGTGCCGCACGGAATGCCGGCCTACTATCAAGCGCGGCCGACGATCGCCGTGCATCCGAACGACGTGCTCGCGATCGATGGCGAGGTCGGCTTCAATCCCGCGCTGCGTTCGCTCAAATCGATGTACGATCGCGGTCAGGTGGCGATCGTGCAAGGCGTCGGCTACCCGCATCCCGATCACTCGCACTTTCGCTCGACCGCGATCTGGCAGACGGCCGAGCCCGATCGGGTCGGGGAGACCGGTTGGCTCGGGCGCTTCCTCGACGAGACGAGTCCAGGCGGCCGAGATCTGTTCGACGCGGTCGCGGTCGCGCCGGTCCGGCCCGAGGTCCTGGCCGCAAACCACAGCGACGTCCCGGCACTGGTCGGGTTGAAAGCCTTCGGTTTGAAGAGCGACCGCGATCGGGCGCTGCGCAGCGCCTTTCCGCGCCTCATCGCCGACGATGCGCTGCCGTTCCGCTCGCCGTACCTGGCGACGGTTGCGCAGATCGAAGCGCACGCCGAGATCGGTGCCCACGAGTTGCCGCAACTCGTCGCCGGCTACAGCTCGCAGGCGAGCTATCCGGCCACGGAACTCGGGCAGAGCCTCGCACTCGCCGCGCAACTGATCGGCAGCCGCGCGCAGACGCGCGTGATCTACGTGCAGCAGGGCAGCTACGATACGCACGTGTCGCAGCAGGGCACGCAACAGCGGCTGCTCGCCGAACTGGACGCCGCACTCGCCGCCTTCTATGCCGACCTCACGGCCCACGGCAACGATCGGCGCACGCTGACGATGACCTTTTCCGAATTCGGACGGCGCGTCGCCGAAAATGCGAACGCCGGGACCGACCACGGCGAGGCCGCACCGCTGTTCGTCATCGGGGGCGGGATCAAGGGCGGACTCTACGGCGAGCACCCCTCACTTGCGAACCTCGACGACGGCGACACGACCTTCACGACCGATTTCCGCAGCGTCTACGCCACAGTCGTCGAGCGCTGGTTCGGCCGCCCGAGCGAGGGCATCATCGCCGGAAGCTTCCCGGCGGTCCCGCTGCTGGCGTAAGGCCCTCAAGAAACAGGCGCGGGCCGGGCCGGGCCCCGCCGGGACGCGTTCGCGGCCGAGGCCCCGGACGCTCGCTTGGTCGCCTGCTGCTCGGCCAGGCGGGGTTTGCCGGACCGCTAGTGAACATATGCAGATATGGGCAATGAGTTCTATATCGGTCAGTCGATGTCGCGCCGGCACACGGTCAGCGCCTCGGACGTCGAGCGGTTCGCCGCGATCACGGGCGACACCAACCCCCTCCACCTCGACGAGGTGTACGCCGCCAGGAGCCGGTTCGGCCGGCGGATCGCCCACGGGATGCTGGCCGCCTCGTACATCTCGGCGCTGCTAGGCGTCGATTTTCCGGGCCCGGGAACGATCTATTTGAGCCAGAAGCTCTCGTTCCGCAAACCGGTTTTCATCGGGGATACCCTCGAAGTCAGCGCCACGGTCAGCGCAATCCGGCCCGACAAGCCGGTCGTGACCCTGACGACCTCGGTCCGCAACCAGCGGGGCGAGGAAGTCCTGGCGGGCGAGGCGGTCTGCCTGGTCGACGCGGTCGTGCCGCGGGCGGCCTCCGGTGCGGCCGCGGGATAATCTTGACAAGGAGTGCATCTATGTGCATAATGCATCTATCGGCATGAAGAACGCGGTAGGAGACCGGGACGCAGCGGCGCCCGGCGACGACCGCAACGGTCACGAGAAACACGAGACGGGACTTCCCCCGCGCGGGACGCCCAAAAACTACCTGATGGCTTGGCTGCTCGTGATGCTCAAGGACATCAACCTCCACGGCTACGAGATCATGCGGGAGCTGCGCGAAAACTTCGCGGTCGTCTCCGATCCCGGAACCGTCTACCGGGCGCTCCGTCAGCTCGAACGCGACGGCTACATCAGCTCCTGGTGGGATCCCAAAGAACAAGGCCCGGCCCGCCGGATCTACACGCTCACCGACGCCGGCACCAACGCGCTCAAAGTGTGGAGTTCCGCCCTCGAACAGTACCGCGCGAACCTCGATGCGTTCTTCAGCCTCTACACCGGGACGTGGTCGAAAAAAGATCCGTCCGCTCCACCCGAGGAGAAGCCCAAACCGTGAAGGACCCGATGAGCAAGAACCAAGAGACGACCAGCAGCTACGTCGAGCTGGCGAGCCAAGCGTACGCGCTCGGCGTCGAAGCGTTCGCGGCAGCCAACAAGCGGCTGCTCGACTATAACAAGAGCATCTACGAGATCGCCTCGCGCCCCTACGCCTCGAGCGCCGCGGAGACGGCCGTTCGCGAGAACTTCGACCGGCTCAATCAGATCGTCTCGCTGACGGTCGGCGAGCTGCAGGCCGCCGGCACGCAGCAAGCCGAGTTCGTGCGCAAGGCGACGAGCCACGCGGCCAAGATGCAGGAGACGCTTGCCCACGCCTGGCGCGGCGCGCTCGAGACCGGTATCTCGAACGTCAACTTCGTCAAAGAGACGACCGGCAAGCAGCTCGACGAGCTGACGCAGCGGCTCGACGAGATCCAAACCCGCACCGCCCAGACGATTTCGCAGAACTAGAGCCTCGCAACGCAGGCCTGAAAGCGCACGCCGGCAGACCGTCGAAGCGGCGACCGATGATCTCGGTTCGCTTCCTCGGGACCGGCGGCGCGCGCTTCGTGGTCGCAACCCAGATTCGCGCCTCGGGCGGGATGTGGTTCCGCTTCGGTGCCGAGGGCGAGCGCCCGACGCAGATTCACGTCGATCCCGGGCCGGGAGCGCTGGTGCGCGCGCTCTCGGCCGTCCCGCCCTGCCGCCCTTCGGAACTCGATGCGGTCGCGCTCTCGCACAAGCACCTCGATCACTCGGGAGATATCAACGCGATGATCGAGGCCATGACCGCAGGCGGCTGGCGACCGCGCGGCGCGCTGCTCGCTCCACGCGATGCGTTCGAAGGCGAAGCGGTGATCTTGCCGTACGCCGCGCGCTTCGTGCCGACGCGCCATTTCCTCGAAGAACGCGGCGGACCGTACCACGTCAACGAGGTCGCGATCCGCGGCTCGATCCGCCACCGGCATGCCGTCGAGACCTACGGCATGCATTTTTCTTGGCGCGGAGCGACGATCTCGTACTTTCCGTGCGGACGCTTCTTCGAAGGACTGATCGACGATTACGCCGGGCACCGCCCCGACGTCCTGATCGTCAACGTCCTGCGCTACCGCGATGCGATGCAAGTCGACCACCTGCAGTTCGACGAGGCGCGGGCCGTGATCGCAGGCGTGCGCCCGAAGGTCGCGGTGCTGACGCACTTCGGCACGAGCATGCTCGAACGCGATCCCGCGCGCCTGGCCGCCGAACTCGAAGACGAACTCGGTCTTCGGGTCTTCGCCGCCGACGACGGCTGGACGCTCGACGCAACGACCGCGATCGCCGCCGCAAGCGCCGCCTAAGCGATGGCCGAAGCCGCCGAACCGCAGCCGCCGGCCGAGATCGAGATCGAGATCGAAAGCGGCGTGCCGCCGGCGGTCGCAGCCTTTCGCGCACGCGAGGAACGCGAGGCACAAAAGACGCTCTGGGGCTTCACGGTCGTCCCGCACGCGCAACGGCACGCGCTGCTGGCGCGCCGCGACGGCACGCTCGTCGGCCTCCTCGAACTCGAGATCGCGGCCTCGCTCGCGCGCATCGGATCGTTCATCGTGAGCGCCGCGTACCGCCGTCGCGGCATCGGGAGCGCGCTCCTCGCGCGCGCCGAGGAACTCGCCAACTACTATAACTGCCACAAGGTCACGCTCGAAGTCCCGGCCGGCCGCCCGGCCCGCGCCTTCTTCGAGGCGCGCGGCTACCATCTCGAAGCGATTCTGCCGCAACACACCTGGAAACTCGAGGTCGCGGTCCTGCGCAAGTTCCTCTTGTGACCCGCCGCTCCGCCGCCGCGAAACTCAGTTTCGTTGCGACAAATGTCGAAACAGAAGTAAGTTCCTTGGGACATCTGGAAGATAGCGGGGCGTGGAGGGTAGCGCGAGCGTGAACGAGCAGGGCCTCGAGATCACTTTCGGCGGGCAGGCCGGCGACGGCAGCCTGACGACCGGCGATCTGATCGCCAAAATCTTCGCCCGGATGGGCTACGAGGTCTACACCTACAAGGACTTCCCCTCGCGCATCCGGGGCGGGCACACCAATTACGTCATCCGTGCGAGCCGTGAGCGCGACCGGGGGATCGCCGACCACCTCGACGGCTTGGTTGCCTTTGATCTCGAGGCGGTTGAGGAGCACCTCGCCGACATTCGCAGCGGCGGGTTTGCCATCTTCGATTCGAGTGACGGTCCGCTGCCCGAAGCGCTACGCCGCCCCGAGATCACCTGGTACGAGCTGCCGCTCGGCCGAATCGCCAAGGTCGAGCTCGGTCTCGAACTCGTGCGCAATACGCTGGCGCTGGGCGTGCTCGCGGGACTGGTCGCGATGGACCCCACGCTCGCTCGCGAGGAAGTCGGCCGCGTCTACGCACGCAAGGGCGAACGGGTCGTCGAGGCCAATCTGCGCGCGCTCGATCGAGGACTCGGAGCCGGCCGCGAGCTGGCCGCCGGGCGTCCGAGCGGGCATCGCCTGCGGGTGCGCAAGACGGCGCCGAGACTCCTGATGATGGGCAACGATGCGATCGCCTACGGCGCGCTCGTTGCCGGCTGCCGGTTCATCGCCGGCTATCCGATCACGCCGGCGACCGACATCTTGGAGTGGCTCGCCGCGCGCCTGCCGGAGTTCGGCGGGCTCGCGGTCCAAGCCGAAGACGAGCTGGCGGCGATCAACATGGCGCTCGGGGCGGCCTACGCGGGCGTGCGTGCGATGACCGCAACCTCCGGTCCCGGACAATCGTTAATGACCGAAGGGATCGGTCTGGCGGGGATGCTCGAAATCCCGCTGGTCGTCGTCGAGTGCGCGCGCGCCGGCCCCTCGACCGGGATGCCGACCAAGACCGAGCAGTCGAATCTCGCGCACCTGATCTTCGGCGGACATGGCGAGATTCCCAAGATCGTGCTGGCCCCGGGCAGCGTCGAAGATGCCTTTTATCTCACAGCCGAAGCGTTTTCGCTCGCCGAGCGCTTCCAGTGCCCGGTCTTCGTGCTGACCGAACAGGCACTGGCGCAAAGCAAGGCGACGCTAGCGCCGCTCGATCTCGAACGCGTGCGGATCGAACGCGGTGCGCTCGTCACCGGCGGCACGCTTCCCGCCGGTTACCGGCGCTACGCAATCGGCGACGGCGACGGTTCGCCGCGCGCGATTCCGGGCGTCGCGGGCGGGATGCACCTCGCTGCCGGTTCGGAGCACGACGAGGCGGGCGTCGTCAGCGAAAACGCCGCGAGCCGCAGAGCGATGATGGAGAAACGCATGCGCAAGCTCGAACGCGCGCGCAGCGTCGTTCCGCCCCCGCGCCTGCACGGCGATCCGGCGGCGAGCGTCGCGCTGCTCGGCTACGGCAGCGTCTGCGGGCCGGTCCGCGAAGCGCTCGCGCAGCTCGAACGGGCCGGAACGCCCTGCGCCTTCCTCGAGTTGCGGACGCTCTGGCCGTTCCCCGACGAAGCGGTCCGAGCGCTCGTCGACCGCGCGACCGCCGTGTTCGTCGTCGAGCAGAACTATTCGGGACAACTCGAACGCTTGGTGCGCGCCGTCGTCGGGCCGCTCGAAAAGCTGGGCGCGATCCGCAGCTACGACGGCCGTCCGCTGCGTCCGGGCCACATCCGCGAGCCGATCCTCCATCACGACCGCCTGCGCGTTCCCGCGGAGATTCGCCGCCGATGACGACTATGAGCCCCAAAGATTTCGCGACCGCGACCCCGGCCTGGTGGTGTCCCGGCTGCGGTGACTACGGCGTGCTGAGCGCGCTGAAGTCCGCGCTCGCCGAACTCGGGCGCGAACCGAAGGACGTGGCGCTCGTCTCGGGGATCGGCTGCAGCGGAAAAATCTCGGGTTACGTCTATGCCTACGCGTTCCACGGCGTGCACGGCCGCGCGCTCCCGGTCGCAACGGCGGTCAAACTCGCGAATCGCGAGCTGACCGTGATCGCCGCGGGCGGCGACGGCGACGGCTACGCGATCGGCGCCGGGCACTTCATCCACGCCGTGCGGCGCAATCCGGACCTCACCTACATCGTGATGGACAACCAGACCTACGGCCTCACCAAAGGACAGGCTTCACCGACTGCGCACACCGGCTACGTCTCGGGGACCGCGCCGCACGGCAACCCCGACGCGCCGCTCAACGGCCTCCTGCTCGCGCTCGCAGCCGGCGGCACGTTCCTGGCGCGCGGCTTCTCGGCGCAGCCGAAGCAGCTCACGGCGGTCTTGCGCGCGGCGATCGAACACCCGGGCTTCTCGCTCGTCGAGGTGCTCTCGCCGTGCGTAACTTTCAACAAGCACAACACCTACGCGTGGTTCAAAGAACGCGTCCGCCCGGTCGAGGAGCGCGCAGGCTACGATTCCGGCGACGCGCGCGCGGCTTTCGAGCTGCTTTCCGCACGCGATGAGATCCCGCTCGGGATCATCTACCGCACGCAGCGCGCGACCTTCGAAGCGAGCACCGCCCTCCCGGCGACCCCGCTCGCGCACCTACAACTCGACGACCCGGCGCTGCGCGCGCGCTATCGCGAGATTCAAGCGGCATACGCGTAGAGGAGATCGGCGTACGCGACCGGCCGCGGCGAATCCGGTGAACCGACGGGATCGCGTGCTCGCCGGATCGCTCAGGTCAGGTCGAGACGCGCCACAAACGCCCTCGGCGAGAGGACGGGTGGTTGCAGCGCCGTAAGGCCAAGCTCGCGTCGTCTGCGCAAGGGCGACGAGATAGTCGTCATGCGGATCGGGCGTGAGTCCCGATCGGACGAAGGGGTCTGCAACGACGCTCGCGAGCCGGCGAACGATTGCGATGAAGCTCCGGACTTCGGCTTCGGCCACGTATCCGCGAAACTTCGGTCGCAGCAAGACCCGCTCAAACTCGTCAAGCAGCGCGGGCGAGACGAGTAACTCGAACTCGCCGGCAAGCCAACGCAAGAGCAATTCTCGCGGGGCGCCGCCGGCCGAGATGAGACCGGCAATCATGACACCTGGGTCCAGAACCGCTCTTAGCGATGCCGCTCCTCGTCGGCCATCGCCAAGGCTTCGACGTCGCTCAACGACGAGCGCTCGCCGACCCGTTCAAGGAGTTCAAAGCCGAGGTGGGCACGCAGGGCATCCTCGACGACCTGGGAGTCACGCTTGCCGGTTCGCGCGGCCGTTACGCGCGCGGCCCGAAGCAGCACGTCCTCGATATAGACCGTGGTCTTCCGCTTCATTCTTGTGACAGCATAACTGCAAGACTTCATGCTGTCAAAGCGTCGCTCGCGTCGCGCGGCGGCGCTAGGCACGTTCCGCAAATCGAAGCAAGCAGCGGGGCGCTGCGCGCCCCCTATCGCGCGCGGCGGCCGCTTGGGCGAACGCGCGGTGCGGAGG
>JBOHTX010000018.1:0-16866 GCA_050733855.1 Vulcanimicrobiaceae bacterium | reverse complement strand
GCAGTTGCTTGCCGACCTCGACGATTTCGATCAGCTTGGTCGGATCGGAATCGAGGTCGACCATGTTGGCCGCCTCTTTGGCGGCTTGCGTGCCGCTGTTCATCGCGAGCCCGACGTCGGCTTGGGCGAGCGCCGGCGCATCGTTGGTGCCGTCGCCGGTCATTGCGACCAGGCGTCCGTCGTTCTGCTCGCGCTTAATCAGCGCCATCTTCGTTTCTGGGGTCGCCTCGGCGAGAAAATCGTCGACGCCGGCCTCGCGTGCGATCGTGCTCGCGGTCAGCGGGTTGTCGCCGGTGATCATCACGGTGCGAATGCCCATCGCGCGCAAGCGGTCGAAGCGCTCGCGCATGTTCGGTTTGAGGATGTCGCGCAAGTAGACGGCACCGAGCACTCGCCGTTCGTCGGCGAGCAGAAGCGGGGTGCCCCCGGCGCGCGCGATCCGCTCGACGTCGCCCGCGAGCGCTTCGCTGCGGTCGCCGCCGGATTGCGCGACCCACGCCCGGACCGCGTCGGGCGCACCCTTGCGCAAGCTGCGGCCGCCGGCCAGGTCGAGGCCGCTCATCCGCGTGTACGCGCTGAAGGGCACGATCGTCGCCGCCGGCGGTAACTCGGCGCTGCGGCCGCGCGGGTTGCCGTCCAGGTGCCGGGTAGCGTACGAGACGATCGAGCGTCCTTCGGGCGTTTCGTCGGCGAGCGACGCGAGCAGCGCCGCGGCGAGCGTGTCGCCTTCGTCGACGCCGGGCGCCGGGATCACCTCGGAAGCCTGACGGTTGCCGAGCGTGATCGTCCCGGTCTTGTCGAGCAAGAGCGTGTCGACGTCGCCCGCGGCTTCGACGGCCCGGCCGCTGGTCGCGAGCACGTTGCGCTGCAGCACGCGATCCATCCCCGCGATCCCGATCGCCGAAAGCAGACCGCCGATCGTGGTAGGGATCAGGCAGACCAGCAACGCGATCAACACCACGACGCTCGGCGTCGCGCCGGCGTAGAGCGAGAACGGCGCCAGGGTCGCGACCGCGACGATGAAGACGAGCGTTAGCCCGGCGATCAGGATCGTCAGCGCGATCTCGTTCGGCGTCCTCTGGCGCGAGGCGCCTTCGACGAGTGCGATCATGCGGTCGAGGAACGAGTTGCCCGGATCGGCGCCGACGACGAGCACGATCCGGTCGGAGAGGACGCGGGTGCCGCCGACGACCGAGCTGCGGTCGCCGCCCGCTTCCCGCACGACCGGCGCCGATTCGCCGGTGATCGCGGACTCGTCGATCGTGGCCGCGCCCTCGGCGATCTCGCCGTCGGCAGGCACCAGTTCTCCGGCCGCGACCACGACCCGGTCCCCGCGCCGCAAGCTCGAAGCCGCGACTCGCATCTCTCGTCCGTCGACGAGCTTGCGGGCATTCGCGTCGGAACGCGTGCACCGCAGGAACTCCGCCTGGGCTTTGCCGCGCCCTTCGGCGACTGCCTCGGCGAAGTTTGCGAACAGGACGGTGAACCAGAGCCAGGCCGAGAGCGCGAGATCGAATCCGAAGCCGCCGCCGCCGAGCGTGGCGCCTGCGCTCGGCGGCGCCGCGTCGCGCGCCGCGTAGCAGAGCGTGACGAGCGCCCCGGCCTCGCAGACGAACATGACCGGGTTGCGCACCTGCGTGCGCGGATCGAGTTTGACGAACGAAGCCCGGATCGCTTGGCCGATGATCTCGCGGTCGAGGAGCGAGCGTGCACGCGGCGCCATCAGTACGTCTTTCCCTCGAGCGCGAGGAAGTGTTCGACGATCGGTCCGAGGCTGTCGGCGGGAAAGAAGGTCAGCGCGCCGACGATCAGCACGACCGAGATCCACAGTCCCGCGAAGAGCGGCGTATGGGTGGCGAGCGTCCCCGCACCGGCGGCGACCGTCCGTTTGGCGGCGAGCGCCCCGGCGAGCGCGAGCACCGGCACGATCTCGGCGAAGCGTCCGAAGAGCATCGCGAGCCCCATCGAGACGTTCCAGAACGCGTTTGGGGAGAGCCCGGCGAACGCGCTGCCGTTGTTGTTGACGCCGGACGTATAGGCGTAGAGTATCTCGCTGAAACCGTGGGGTCCCGCGTTCCCGAGGGTCGCAAGGCTCGCAGGCAGCACGGCCGCGATTCCCGCCGGGACGAGGGAGAAGACGGGGACGACCAGCGTCGCGAGGATCGCAAAGAGCACTTCGCGCCGTTCGATCTTCTTTCCGAGATACTCGGGCGTGCGCCCGACCATCAGGCCCGCGATGAAGACCGTCAGCACCACGAACTCGAGCGCTCCGTACAGCCCCGCGCCGGCCCCGCCGAAAACGACTTCGCCGAGCTGCATGTTGGCGAGCGGTACGAGTCCGCCGAGTGCGGTGAACGAATCGTGCATCGCGTTGACCGCGCCGCACGAGGTGGCGGTCGTGACCACCGCCCACAGCGCCGATGCGGAAATCCCGAAGCGCGTCTCCTTGCCTTCCATGTTGCCGCCCGCGACGCCGAGCGCATGCACGAGCGGGTCGCCGGCGGCCTCGGCGGCGTAACACGCCAAGAAACCGAGCACGAGCAGCGTCCCCATCGCGCCGAACAACATCCCGCCCTGGCGCGCATCGCGGACGGCGCGCCCGAAGGCGTGCGGGAAGGCGGCGCCGAGCGCGATGATGGCGAGCAATTCGAGGAAATTCGTGAACGGCGTCGGGTTCTCGAAGGGCGCTGCCGAGTTCCCATTGACGAAGCCGCCGCCGTTGGTCCCGAGTTCCTTGATGGACTCCTGCGAGGCCATCGGGCCCTGCGGAATCGTTTGCGTCGCGCCTTCGAGCGTCGTGGCCGTCGTGTACGAGGAGAAGTTCATCGGCACGCCCTGCTGCACTAGGATGAGCGCACCGATGAACGAGAGCGGCAAGAGCACGTAGAGCAGCCCGTGGACGAGGTCGACCCAAAAATTCCCGATCGTCGTTGCGTTTGCACGCGCGAAGCCACGGACGAGCGCGATCGCAATCGCCATCCCCGCTGCGGCCGAAACGAACATGTGCCAGCCGAGCCCCGCCGTCTGTGAAAGGTAACCGAGGGTGCTTTCGCCGGAGTAGAACTGCCAATTGGTGTTGGTCGTGAACGAGACGGCCGTGTTCCAGGCGAGGTCGGGCGCGAGCGAGGGGAAGTGCTGCGGATTGAGCGGGAGCACGCCCTGTAGGCGCAGCAGTGCGTAAAGATACGCGAGGCCGACGAGCGAAAACGCGAGGACCGCGAAGGCGTACGTCTTCCAGTCCATTTCGTTTGCGGGGTCGATCCGGCAGAGGCGGTAGATCGCGCGCTCGCACGGGACGAGCACCGGCGAGAACCAGGTTCGCTCGCCTTCGTAGACGCGGTGCAGGTAGAGCCCGAGCGGTCGCGCGATCAGCGCGACCAGCGCGAACAGGAGTGCCGCTTGGCCCCAACCGCTCGCCGTCACCCGTGAATCTTCCTAGAAGCGCTCGGGGCGCAGCATCGCGTAGCCGACGTAGAGAAACGCGGCGACCGCGAGCACGAGGCCGATTCTGAGATCGATGCTCACAGCCGCCCGCACCCGCCGACGTAGCGGTCGAGCAGCCAGAACGAGACGAGCGAGAGCGCGATGAGCGCGACTTCGAGGCCGACGGAGTTCATCGCGCTCACCGTACGTCCGACCACCGGCAAACGCCAGCCGTCGAACGGATCATCCGATCGACGGGTGCGCCGGCTTCTCCGAAAGAAACACCTCCAAGCGGGCGATTTCGGCGTCGAGTTCTCGGCGAAATGCCGCGCTTTTCGGGCGCTGCTCGACGAAGCCGAGTTCGATCTGCAGTGCGCCGCCGTTGCGCCCGACGTTTGCCCAGCCGATCACGGCGTCCGCCCACAGCAGCGGAAGCGCGTAGTAGCCGCGGACGCGCTTGGCGGGCGGGGTGTAGGCTTCGAAGCGGTACGCCCAGCCCCAGAGGTGTTCGAATCGCAGACGATCCCAGACCACGGGATCGAACGGCGCGAGAAACCTCACGCTGCGCGGCGGCTCCTCGCTCTCCTGGATCCGGGCGGTCGAGAGATACGAAATGCCGTCGACCGTGCGGCGTTCGAGGCGGCCCGCCTGCAGCAATCCGTGCAACGCCGCACGATGTTCGGTCTGCAGCGAGCGACGAAGGTGCGCGGCGATTGCGCCGAGCGTCCTTTGCGGAACGGGCTCGAGCACCCGCGCGACGACGACGATCAGCTCGCGCAGACGCTCGGCACGGGAGAGGGTCGCGACCTGGGGCGGGCAGGCTTCGTAGATACGGATCCCGGCCTCGCGACGCGCGACGCGCGTCAAGCCGCGGTGATGGAGCCGTTCGAGGGCGGCTTTCGTTGCCTGCGAGTAACCGCCCCACGCGTTGACGACGCGCGCGCGACCGAAGGGGACGTGCAAGTCTCGGGGGTGGACCGTCCCGGCCGCCGCGACCGCAGCGAGCACCTGCGCGTCGCGGCGCGACAACTTCGAACGGCGACGCGGATGGAGCAGTTGCCGGACGCGGCGCGGCAAGAATCCGTAGGCGTAGAGATAGTCTTCTTCCAGGTCGAGCGACGGGTAGCACCGTTCGAGATCGCCTGCGCGATAGTCCGTGACGCGATGGCGAAGGATGAGGTCCTGGGCTCTGGCGGGGGCGCGAATCGGATCGGCTTGCACGAATTCCAGGCGTTCGAGCGCCGTCCGCAGCTCGCAGGGCGCAAAGAGCGAACGGCCGATCGCCTGCGCGCGAAGGTCCCGAATCGACCCGCTGTGCGCCGCCGGCATTACGGCGGCGGGGCCGCCGCCGAGGCGGCGCGGGCGCCATCGAAACGAACCGGCGCTTCGCCGTCGAGCAGTGCGCGCAGACCCTCGAGCGGGATGCGCAGCCAAGCCGGGCGGTTGGCAAGCTCGTAGGCGATCTCGTAGGCCGCTTTCTCGAGCAGGAAGAGATCGAGCAGCGCCTGCGCGAGCGTCGGGTCGCTCGGAAAGGACGGGCAGCCGGCGATCGATTCGCGATAGCCGCCGAGAAACGCGCGTGAGGCGCGCGCCTGCCAGTCGCGTGCGAGCGCGCGCGACGCCGGGTCATCGCGGCGGTCGTCCCGCAACCGCAAGAGCGCGGCATTGGCCGCGTAGTCGAGCGAGCGGAGCATCCCGGCGACGTCGCGCAAGGGCGAGGCCTTCCCACGCCGCTCCGCGAGCGTCCGGCTCGGCTCTCCCTCGAAATCCAAGATCGCAAAATCGTCGGCGACGACCAGAATCTGCCCGAGGTGATAGTCGCCGTGAATGCGTGTTTGCGCAAGCGCGCCGAGCTCGTCGGCCGGAACGGCGATCCGTGCCTCGAGCGCTTCGCGGCGCGCCTCCAATTCGAGCACGAGCGGGAGCAGCTCGCTCGGAATCCGCGCACGTTCGCGGGCCAGCGCTTCGAAGGCGCGAGCAAGCGTTGCGCTCGCGCGCGCCTGCCAATCGGCGAGGTCGCCTTCGCTCGTCGCCTCGGGGCTGAAGGCAGGCTCGTCGGTCGGGGTCGCGAGCGCCCGGTGCAGCTCGGCCGTGCGCGTGCCGAGCCGGTGCGCGCGTTGCACGTAGATGGCGTGATATTCCTCGGGTCCCGGCGGCCGGCTCGCTTCGGACTGGCGCTGATGTTCGAGAAAGCGTTCGAGGTAAGCGAGGGTCGTCACCCAGCCGTCGCCGGAGCTTTCGACGAACGTCTGGGCGACCGCCAGTGCCGTCGGCTCGCCGCTTGCATCCAGATATTCGAGCGACCCGAGATACGCCGGGACGCAACGAAAGCCGACGCTTGCGAGGCGGCGCGCAATTTCGAGCTCCGGCTGTGGGCCGCGTTCGAGCCGCCGATAGCCTTTGAGCGCGATCCGCTCGCCGACCACCACGGTCGTGTTGCTCTGCTCGACCTCGAGCGGTCGGACCGAGAGCGCCGCGGCGAGATCGATCGCGCCCAGCGCCTCGCTGCCACGCGCAACGAAGGCACCGCCGCGGACGCCTGCGAGGCGACGCTCGGCCCGCATGTCCTCGAGCAGGGCGTGCGCGAACCCCTCGAGCGCGAACCCGTCGAAAACGAAGCCGCTCCGCGCGCCGCGGCGCGTGCGCGCCAGGGTCGCCCGGACGAGCGCGCCGCTGCGCTCTTCGTCGCGCTCGTCGGCGGCGATCGGCAGATAGTAAGCGCGCGCGCGCGGTGCGCGGTCGGGATCGGCGAAACGAGCATCGACGATCGTATGGAAAGCGCGCGGAGGCCCATCGATGCGGGCCGCATCGACCAAGTGCAGTTCGGCCAGCGGCCGGTCTTTGTCGGCATACCAGCGCTGGGCCGCCAGGAACCCGGGAACGACCTCGCCCTCGAAACGCGCCAGCGCCGTCCCGGCCAAGAGCGAGTCGTTCTCCTCGCGCGGGAGCACCAGGGTTTGCAGATCGGGAAGCGTTTCGTCGCGTGCGTTCGGCCGGCTTGCCGCTTCCGAGGCCGGCGCCAGCCAGAACCAATAGAACGCGTGGCCGGGCAGCGCGAGCGAATAGCGCTCGCCCTCGACCGCTTCGAACGAACTCCAACCGAGCATCTCGATCGGAACGCGAGCCTTCCACGGCCCGAGCGCGAGCGCGACTTGCTGCGCGGAAGCCGCCAGATTCGCGACGCACAGGATCGCCTGCCCTTCGTGCTCGCGGAGGTAGGCGATCACGCGCCGGTTGCTCGGATTGAGAAAGCGCAGCGTCCCGCGTCCGAAGACGCTCGAGCCCTGACGGACCGCGATCAGCTTGCGCAGCCAGTTGAGCAGCGAAGAGGGGCTGCGGCTTTGCGCTTCCACGTTGACGCTCGCGTAGCCGTAGACGGGGTCCTGGATCGGCGGCAGGTAGAGCTGCGCGGGGTCGGCCCGCGAGAAGCCCCCGTTGCGATCGATCGACCACTGCATCGGCGTACGCACGCCGTCGCGGTCGGAGAGGTAGATGTTGTCGCCCATCCCGATCTCATCGCCGTAATAGATGATCGGGGTCCCCGGCATCGAGAGCAGGAGCCCGAGCATCAGCTCGATGCGGCGCCGGTCGTTCTCCATGAGCGGCGCGAGGCGCCGGCGGATGCCGACGTTGATCCGCGCGCGCGGCTCGCTCGCATAGATGCGGTAAAGGTGATCGCGTTCGCGCTCGGTCACCATCTCGAGCGTCATCTCGTCGTGGTTGCGCAGGAAGATCGCCCACTGGCACGTCGCCGGAATCTCGGGGGTCTGGCGCATGATGTCGATGATCGGATAGCGATCCTCTTCGGCGATCGCCATGAACATGCGCGGCATCAGCGGAAAGTGGAAGGCCATGTGGCATTCGTCGCCGTCGCCGAAATAGCGCCGCACGTCTTCGGGCCACTGGTTCGCCTCGGCGAGAAAGACGCGATCCCGGTATTCGGCGTCGAGCACGGCCCGCAGGATTTTGAGCACGCCGTGGGTCTCGGGCAGGTTTTCGTTGTTGGTGCCTTCGCGCTCGCACAGGTACGGCACGGCATCGAGGCGCAAGCCGTCGACTCCGGTATCGAGCCAGAAGCGCATCACGTTGAGCACCGCCTCGATCACGCGCGGATTGGCGAAATTGAGATCGGGCTGGTGCGCGAAGAAGCGGTGCCAGTAGTACTGGCCGGCGACGGGGTCCCAGGTCCAGTTGCTGCTCTCGGTATCGGTGAAGATGATCCGCGTGCCGGCGTACTTCTTGTCGCTGTCGCTCCAGACGTAGAAATCGCGCCAGACCGAGCCGCGTTTGGCGCGGCGGGCCCGCTGAAACCAGGGGTGTTGATCCGAGGTGTGGTTGACGACCAGTTCGATCAGCACCCGCAGGCCGCGTTCGTGAGCCGCGCGCACGAACTGGCGGACGTCGTGCGTCGTCCCGTAGGCCGGGTTGACGTTGCGATAGTCGGAGATATCGTAGCCGTCGTCGCGCATCGGCGAGGGGAAGAAGGGCAAGAGCCAAATGCAGGTCGCACCGAGGTCGGCGATATAGTCGAGTTTCTCGGAGAGCCCGCGAAAATCGCCGACCCCGTCGCCGTCGGCATCGAAGAAGGCTTTGATGTGGAGCTGGTAGATGATCGCGTCTTTGTACCAGAGCGGGTCTTCCGCGATCCCGGGGCCGCGCGCGCCTCTCACGGGCGGTTCGCCGCGGCGATCCGGTAGATGTGCGCGGGTGCCGCTTGCGGATCGAGCCGGAGGTGCAGGCGCCCGTCGCTTTCGGCGAGGCCCTCGGCCCCGAAAAGACCTTCGAGGACGAACGCTTCGCCGCCGAGTTCGATCGTCGCTTCGTGCGGTGCCAAGGGATCGAGGTTGACCGCGACCAGCAGCGCGTCGTCGCCCGCGCGTTTCTCGAAGGCGAGCACCGCCTCGTCGTCGCTCGGGAGGAAGCGCACCGTCCGCCAATCGTGCAGCGCAAGGTGTTCGCGCCGAATCCGGTTGAGCGCGGAAATCTCGCCGATGATGTTGCCGGGGGCATGCCAATCGCGCACCTTGATCTCGTACTTCTCGCTGTGGGCGTACTCTTCTCGTCCCTCGAGCGCCTCGTTCTCGCACAGCTCGTAGCCGCTGTAGATACCGTACGAGCTGCCGAGCGTCGCCGCCAGGACCAAGCGCATGATGAAGGCCGCTCGCCCGCCACGCTGCAGAACCGGTGCGAGAATGTCGGGCGTGTTCACGAAGAAGTTCGGACGGAAATACTCGGCCTGCTCGCCCTGGGCGAGTTCGCCTAGGTATACCTCGAGTTCGCGCTTGGTGTTACGCCAGGTGAAGTACGTGTACGACTGCGTGAAGCCGAGTTTCGCCAGGCGCCGCATGACCTTGGGCCGAGTGAATGCTTCCGCCAGGAAGATCGTCTGCGGCGTCTCGGCCCGGACCGAAGCGATCAGCCATTCCCAAAAATCGAAGGGCTTGGTGTGCGGGTTGTCGACCCGGAAGATGCGCACGCCGCGCGCGATCCAAAAGCGTACGACACGCAGGATCTCGGCCCAAAGCGCCGCCGCCGCCGGCCCCTCCCACGCGAAGTTGACGATGTCTTCGTAGCGCTTGGGCGGATTCTCGGCGTATGCGACCGTGCCGTCGGGGCGGAAGGTAAACCATTCGGGGTGTTCGCGCACGTAGGGATGATCGGGCGAACACTGCAGCGCGAGGTCGAGCGCAACTTCAAGGTCGTGGCGCTGCGCCGCCGCGACGAAGCGTTCGAAATCGGCGAACGTTCCGAGCCGCGGTTCGAGCGCGTCGTGACCGCCGTGCTCGTTGCCGATCGCCCACGGGCTACCGGGATCGCCGGGCGCGGCGGCGAGCGCTCCATCGCGCCCCTTGCGCTGCGTGCGACCGATCGGGTGGATCGGCGCAAGGTACAGTACGTCGAAGCCCATCGCCGCAATCGCCGGCAACCGCAACGCCGCCTGGGCGAAGGTCGCATGCCGCCCGGGCGCGCTGCCCTGGGACCGCGGAAACATCTCGTACCACGCGCCGAAGCGCGCGCGCTGCCGGTCGACGACGAGCGGGAAGCGCGGCGAGCGCGTTGCGTGCGCCGCAACGTCGTCGGCGTGCGCGACGATTTCGAACTCGTGCGCGCCGACGCGCTCGGGAACGAACCCGGCGCGGTAGCGATCGTTCTCGAGCGGCGCGAGCACCACCGACTGCCAGTCGGCCGCATCGCAGGCGCGCCAGCGTAGCTCGGCCCCGAGTTTGCCGTGCCCTTCGCGAAAGCAGTCGGCTTCGACGACGACCTCTTCGCCGGCGATCCGCTTGGCGGCGAAGCGCCCACCGTCGACCGCCGGCGTGACGGCTTCGATTGCGACCGGGAGTCCCGGCGGCTCGGGGAGCGGCTCGTTGCGGTGCAAAGCGCCAAGCGGAGCAACGACCAGCGGACGCTCGCAGAGGAAGACGCGAATTGCGCGAGCGGCGAGCAGCCGCGCGCCGTCGGCCGACTCCGGGTCACTGCGCAGCACTTCACGGAGCGCCGGCGCCCCGTTACCGCAGAGCGCGAGGGCCATCTCGGACGGAACGGGCACCGGGTTCGGTGCCGGATTGAGCGCCGCGACCGCGCAGCCGCGCGCCAGGACGATCGGGGCCGACACTTCCGATCCGGAATCCGCGGGCGCAGAGCCGGCGGGCGCCGCCACGGCCGTAGCGACCGCTGCGCCGTCCGTGCTCCCGTCGAGCGACGCGACGCGCGCGTTGGTTTCGCCGATGAACTCGCGCAGATCGAAAAACGGCGCCTCCCAGTCGCTGGGCCGCGTGCGCACGACGTCGAGCGCGCGCGCGAAGCCGAACTCGAAGCCGATCGGGATCATCAGGCCGTCGCCCAGAAACGCCGATGCCGTGTAGCGCAGCCGGTACTCGGCTTCGATCTGCGCCGGCGTCAGCTCGGAGAGTTCGCTGCGCAGGCGCGGCGTGTCGTGACTTTCGGGAAACGCGATCGAGGGCGCGATGCGGCGGTAGCGTTGCGATTGTTCGAAGAACCACGGCGCGCGAAAATCCCACCACTTGGCGCTGCTGAAGAGATAATCGAAGCCCGCCGGCGCGAGCGCCTCGACTTGCGCGGGCGTGCAGCCGAGCGTCTCGGCAAGAAAGAGCGCGTCGGAGCGTTCGGCCCGAACCACCGCGATCAGCGAGGCCCAGACGTCGGCCGGAACCTTGTAGGCCGCGTCGCAGCGGAACCCGCGCACGCCGAGCCGCGCGTACCCGCGCGCGACCTCGGTCAGGAACGCGACCAGCGCCTCGCGCGCGGGGCGCGGGGTATAGTCGAGTTCGGCCAGGTCGCCCCAGGCGGTGCGCTTGCGCGGGTCGGCCGGATCGACGGCAAACGGCGAGCGCAGCGCCCCGCTTGCGTCGCGGGCATACCATTCCGGGTGCTCGCGCACGAGCGGCGCGTCGTTGGCGGTGTGGTTGATCACGAGATCGAACATCACGTCGATCCCGAGGGCCGCCGCGCGCACGACGAGCGCGTGCACCAGGTCCGCGTCGCTCTCGCGCGCATCGCCGCGGACCTCGGGAGCGAGCCGCCGGTAGTCGGCGATCGCATAAGCGCTTCCCGAACCGCCGCTCGCGAAGATCGGATTGAGGTAGAGCCAATCGAAGCGCATCGCGGCGGCCCGTTCGAGATGCGGGGCCCAGCGCTCGAGCGGACCGGCCAGTTTCGGAAACAGGTTGTAGATCAGCGGTCGCGCGCGCACGCCTCCTCCTTTCCCCACAGCGCCGCCGCTAACCGTCCGCCGGAAGGGTCCGCAGTGCAGGGGCGCGCAAGGGCGCGGCATGGCGGCGACGGCGCAAGCCGAGCACGATTCGAGCGTACGGCCGCCGCGCGCGCTGCCGAGCGGCGGGGCATTCGCTCTTGCGCTCGCGGCGCTCGGGGTCGTCTTCGGCGATCTCGGGACGAGCCCGCTCTATACGATCTCGAACTGTTTCTCGACCGCGCACGCGGCTCCGACCCTCGAGAATGCGCTTGGGATCGTTTCGCTGTTGCTGTGGGCGCTTGCGATCGTGGTCTGCCTCAAATACGTCGGAGTGCTGATGCGGATCGACCACGACGGCGAAGGCGGAATCCTGGCGCTACTCGGCCTTGCGATGCCGCCGCGCCCGTTCAGCGGTGCGGTGCGTGGGACGTGGCTGACGGCGGTCGTGGTGGCCGGGGCCGCGATGCTGCTCGGCGACGGGATCATCACGCCCGCGATCTCCGTGATCTCGGCGATCGAGGGGCTCGAGGTGTGGACGCCCCACGCCGGGCCGTTCGTGGTTCCGCTCTCGGTCGCCATCTTGCTCGGGCTCTTCGCGCTCCAGTCGCGCGGCACCCAGACCGTCGGGCGGCTCTTCGGCCCGGCGATGATCGTGTGGTTTGTCGCAATCGCCGCGACCGGAATCGCCGCCATCGCGCGCGCGCCGGTCGTGCTGTGGGCGCTCGATCCCCGGCATGCGATCCATTTCGTCACCCATCACGGCATCTTCGGATTTCTCGTCTTCGGCGCAATCGTGCTCGGCATGACCGGGGTCGAAGCGCTCTACGCCGACATGTCGCACTTCGGTCGCGCGCCGATCGCGCGTGCCTGGTTCGCGCTCGTCTTTCCGTCGCTCGTGCTCAACTACGTCGGCCAGGCCGCGACCATCGTGCGCGATCCGCGGGCGCTCGCCCAACCGTTCTTTGCGATGGTCCCGGCCCCGCTCGTCGTGCCGCTGGTCTTGCTCGCGACCGTCGCAACCGTCATCGCCTCGCAGGCCTTGATCTCCGGCGCGTTTACGCTCGTTTCGCAGGCGATCAACCTGGGCTTGTGGCCGCGTCTTTCGGTCCGCCATACCTCTGCTGCGCAGCGCGGCCAGGTCTTCCTTCCGGCGATCAACCTCGCGCTCGCCGCGGCCTGCATCGTGCTCGTCATCACCTTTCGCTCGAGCGCTGCGCTCGCCGGCGCCTACGGGCTCGCCGTCTCGGCGACGATGCTCGCGACCTCGATCGCCTTCGGCTACGTCGCGCTCGTCGTGCGGCGCTGGCCGCGCTACCTCGTCTACCCGCTGGTCGCGCTCTTCGTGTTGATCGACGGGACGTTCGTGACGGCCAGCCTGCAAAAGCTTCCCGACGGCGCGTGGATTCCGCTCGCGATCAGCGCCGTCATCGGGATTGCGGCGTGGACGTGGCTGCGGGGCCGGCGGCAGATCGCGCGTGCGCTCGCATCGCTCGGAGTTCCCGTCGCTGCGTTTCTCGCGAACCGGCGACATCCCGAGCGGCCGGGAACGATGGTCTTCCTGACTCCCGATCCGGGTTCGATTCCCCTCATCGGCGAACGGCACCAGTGGATCCGCGATCGCGCCGCAGGGGAACGGATCGTGCTGCTGACGATCTCGTGGGCGGCCCGTCCTTTCGTCGACGAAAGCGAGCGCGTTGTTATCGAGCACCCGAGCGAGCGGGTCGCGATCGTGCGGGCGCTCTTCGGCTACATGGAGTCGCCGACGCTGGCGGCGATCGTGGGCCACTGCCGCAAGCTCGGGCTCGCGCTCGACGCCGACGATGCCTCGTTCCTCTCGCCGAGCGTGATGCTTACCCGCGCGGCGCACGGCGCGATGCCGGCCTGGCAACGCGCGCTCTTCGATTTCCTTTACCGCAACGGCGTTCCGCTGCCCGACCAGCTCGCGATTCCGCCCGACCGCCGCGTCGAGCTGGGCGTCGAGGTCGGGATCTGAGTCGGATCGGCTTCCGTTGGCGGCACGTTTGCCGATGACGCTACGGGTTACCGACCGAAAAGTCGACGCCGACGCTGATCCCCGTCGAGTTCGTTATGGTGAACGAGCAGCCGGGAGGACCGACGTTCGGGATCGTCACCGTCGCAGTCCCCGTCGCGACCGACTGCGTTGCGGGTGAGGCGACGCCTCCCAAAGAGCCGCACGGTGTTGCGATGTTCGGATCGGGCGCGCCCAGATCGATCGAGATCATCCCGGTGTACGACGGCGTTTGGACGCCCGTGAACGATTCAAAACCTTCGCTGATCGTCATTGGGATCGAGACATTGGATGCGGTGCTGTCGAGGGTTCCGAGCGAGACGTCGAGCGGCGTCGTTGCGCCCTCGATGTTGCATCCGCCGGTACCCGAGCCGGGAACCGGGACGTTGACGCACAGGTAGACCCTGCCTGGCAACGTCGGCGTCGGTGACGGCGTCTCGCTCGGCGCCGCGGTCGGTGGCGGACTCGGGGGTGGACTCGGCGGTGCGGACGGCTCGGGCGTTTCGGGAATATCGAGAAAGGTCACGGTAATGTTGGCACGGCCGGTGAAGCCGTAGCCGTCGGTGACGTCGATGTTGGTATTGCCTTCGCCCTGCGCCGTCACGACGAACGTCCCGGGCGACGAGGACGGCTCTGGGGCCACGATCGCAACCGTCGTATCCTCGCTTTTGGCGACGAAGCCCCCGGTATAGCCCGGCTCGCTCGCGACGAGCGTTCCGCTCGCGAGATTCGCCATGAAGACGAGCGCGCTCGGTGCGACCTGCGGCGTCGGCGGCCCGCTCCCTGAAGCGTAGACCGCAAACGAAGCCGTCGATCCGGCGCCGATCGTGATCGCGAGCGTCCCCGGAATGACGGGCCCCGTGTAGGTCAGCGTCTCTTCGTTGACCGCGAACTGCCCGATCACGATCCAGCCGTTCTGCGGATCGTCGTAGGCGAGCAGCACGCTCGTATCGGCGGCCGGCAGCGGGGCGGGAATCTGGATCGTGTAACCGGGCGGCCCATCGAGGGTGAGCGGCTGTGACGGCGTGTACGTAAAGTAGAGGAGGGGGCTGCCAACCGACGGCGCCGACGCGAGTTTGCCGTCGAGCAACGAGCGCCGGTGCACGACGAGCGGCGCAAGACCCGCAGGTTCGCCCCTTGACTCCCCGATACGGATCGTCGTGCCGGAAGGCGCGTTGTTTGCCGGCAGCATCACCTGCGTCCGGTAGCCGCCAAGCGCCGGCAGCGCCTGTGTCCCGCCGGTATCGGCGAGCGGCACCGTCGTGGCGACCGGTTCCGCCCCGCCGTTCCCGACCGGCGGAACGCTCGCCCCGCCGCTGCAGGCCGCGATTCCGGCCGCCATAGCGATCAGCGTCAGTCCCGAGAGGGGTCGAAACCGAAGCAACATTGGCGCAAGACCTCCTGGCGTCGAAACGAAGGGAGCGCACCGAGAGCGGAGCGCCGTGCGAAGCGTACGCGCAAGACCGTCCGAAAATCGTCCGAGACCCCACGAGCGATGACCTGACTCGCTACCGAACACGTGCCGGATGCAAGCGATCGACGTCCACACCCACCTGCATCCGCCGCGCCTCTTCGCCGCGATCCGGCGTTGGTTCGCCGAGCGCAGCGACTGGGAACTCGGCGATCAGCCGAGCGAGCCGCCGGCGGTCGCCGGCGTCTTGCGGGCGGCGGGCGTCGAGCGCTTCGTCTTCTGCAGCTACGCGCACAAACCGGGTATGGCGAGCGAACTCAACGGCTGGCTTGCCGCGACCGCGCGGCAGCTCGGCGGCTATGGATTGCCGCTCGCGAGCGTCCATCCCGACGATCCCGAGCCGCTCGGCGATCTCGCGCGTGCGCTCGACGACGGCTGCATCGGGCTCAAAATCCACGAGAACGTTCAGCGGGTCGTGCTCGACGATCCGCGCCTCCGTTCCACACTTGCGTTGCTGGCCGAGCGCGGTGCCTTCGTGCTGGTCCACGTCGGCCCGATCCCCTGGACGAACGACTCGGGCGGCGGTCCCGAGCGGATCGCACGCGTGCTTGCCGCGCACCCGCGCCTCACGATCGTGGTCGCACACTACGGGGTCCCCGATACCGCGCGCTACTTCGCGATGATGGCAACGCATCCAACCCTGCATCTCGATACCACGATGATCTTCGCGCCGTGCTCGCCGATGCATCGGCCGGTCGATCCGCACGCGCTCGCAGCGCACGCCGAGCGCGTGCTCTACGGTACGGACTTCCCGAACATTCCCTACGCCTACGGAGCCGAGCGCGCGGCCATCGAATCGCTCGAGCTTTCTCTGGCCGCCCGCACGGCGATCCTGCGCGGCAACGCGACGCGCCTCTTGGCGCAGTTCGCAGGGCGGCCGAGCGCGCGGCAGTAGAGCCGCTGCCGGAAGGCGAAGGGCGGCGTAATGAGAATCGCGCGCGCCCTCGTGCTCGTCGCGCTCTTCGTCGCTGCGGTCATCATCGGTTACCGTTTGCTTGCACCGAAGCCGAGGCCGGCGACGGTGGCGGTCTACTACACCGAACCGGACGGCACGACGCTTGCGAGCTGGAACGTCTCCCTCGGTCCCGAACGCGATCCGAAAAGCGTGGCGTTCTACGCGGCCGCGCAGGCGGTCGCGGGACCGCCGCCCGCGATTGAGGCGATCCGCTTTCCGGCGGGCACGCTCGTTCGCGGCGTCTCGCTGGCCGGCGCGACCGCGACCGTCAACCTGGGCGGCGCGCTCGAGCGGCCGACGGCCGGCAGCTTCGCAGAGAACGGCGAATTCAAAGCGCTCGTCTGGACCTTGACCGGGATCGAACCGATCAAGAAGGTGCAGGTCGAGCTCGACGGCGCGCGCGTGCCGACCCTTCCGGGAGGTCACCTTGAGCTTGATGAGCCGCTCGACCGCACGAGTTGGTAGCTTGCGGCCCAGTGCCGCGCTGTTGCTGACCCTCTCGCTCGCCGTAGCTCTCGCGGCCCCGATTCGCGCGGCGGAGGGGTCCTCGTGGGCGCCCACAAGCTTTTGGTTCCTCGGAACCACCTTGATCTTCGATCATCCCGAGCAGCGCGACGGCGCGCTGGCCGTCGGCACCGACGACGTCGGCCTGCAGCGTTTTCTGGCGCGGCTCGGTGCGACGCTCTCGTACCAAAGCGGGAGCGGCTACGCCGTGATCGCAACCGGCGCCCACCGCACGATCGCACTGAGCGCCGGCGACGCGACCTATACGATCGACGGCGTCGTGCACCGCTTTGCGTTCGCGCCGTACGTCCAAGGGAATGCGCTCTTCGTGCCGTTTCTCGAACTTGCGCGCGCGCTCGGCGTGGCGCCGCTCGAGGACGCGCAAGGCACCT
Organism: Vulcanimicrobiaceae bacterium; assembly: GCA_050733855.1. Lineage (GTDB taxonomy): Bacteria > Vulcanimicrobiota > Vulcanimicrobiia > Vulcanimicrobiales > Vulcanimicrobiaceae > JBOHTX01. Next base: position 378 of record JBOHTX010000018.1, on the reverse strand, counting down.
TCGTCTTGCAGCCGCAAATCGACGGCCTGTCGGTCGATACCCGCGACGGGATCGCGGTGCTGACGGTCGCCGGCGCCGCGCCGCTGCGCTTCGTGCGCCGCCCCGACGATGCCGACGGCGATCTCGTGCTGGCCTTTCCCGGAAGCGGCTCGACGCTCGAACCGATCCGGCAGGTCGCTTCCCCCGCGCTCGCATCCGTGGCGGTCAGCGTCTCCGGCTCGCCACGCAATCCCACGACCGTCCTGACGCTCGCGCTGGCACCCGGCGCGAACCTCGCGCTCGGTCCAAGCGATGCGGCGAACACCTTGCGCTTCGCTGTCGGCCCGGCCGGTGCGACCCTCGGCGGCATGCCGCTGCCCCAACGCGGCGATGCGAGCG
>JBOHTX010000017.1:0-16901 GCA_050733855.1 Vulcanimicrobiaceae bacterium | reverse complement strand
GTCGCCCACAGGTCGCCGGCGTTCCGAGCGCGGCGCAGGAACGCGCGCAGCGTCCGCGTGCGCGCGAAGATCGCACCGGCCAGCCGAAAGACTCGCCCGTCGACTCGCCGCGCGCCCTCGCCTTCGCGGCTCCACACCTTCTCGACGCGACCGGCGACCCGAGGCGCGGGCACGAACTCCGCTCGCTCCGGAAAGGCGTCGCCGCAGGTGATGTAGGTCGCGTCGTTGCTCGCGACCAGACGGTGGGCGACCAGGCGCTGCGACCCGCGAAAGACCAGGATGTCGCCGATGCGAGGGGGCTCGGCGAGCGGCTCGACCTCGACGACCATGCCCGCGCGAAGCAGCGGGCGCATGCTGCGCCCGACGATGCGGACTCGTGCGCTGCCCGTCTGCGAGGCCACGAGTTCCACGAGCGAGGCGTCCAATTCAGGACGCGGCATCGAGCCGTTCTTCGATCAGGCGCGCCGTTGCATCGGGCGAGCCGAGCGTCAGCCGGTAGCAGCGCACGCCGCGCAGTTCGTGGAGCGCGCGCGCGAGGCGCTCCACGTCCGTCTCGGCGCAAACCGAGGCCGCAAGCAACTGCGGGAGGACGGCGTACAGGTCGCAGGGCTCGGCCCGTGCGAGGCCGGCTCTGCCTTCGATGAGGAACGCGAGGTCGAGCCTGCGGCGCTCCGTCGCGACGCCGGCATCGCCGAAGAGCGTGCTGGGACGGGTTCCCACCTCGGCGCCGTCGGGGAACCGGCGCAGGAGCGCGTCGATCGGGGAGCCCTCTTGCGGGTCGTTCAGCAACGCCTCTCGCCCGCCGCGGCGCACGGTCAAGGCGCGCAAGAACGGCACCAGCAGGCCGTCTTCGAAAATGCATCGCTCGTCGGAAGAGAGGCGCAGCCCGCGCCGGACGCAGGCGACGGCGGTCGTCGTCTTGCCCGCGGTCGTTGTGCCCAAGATGGCCGCCGCGCGCAGGCCGTTGGTCACTACGGCCGCATGCAATCCGAAGTAGCCGCAATGCCGCAGGACCTCGTTCATGGTGACGTTGTCGGCGAAGAACGTGAAGATCTCGTCGTTGGTCCGGCCGTCGTAGACGAAGACGCGCTCGAGCGTCAGCCAGAAGTACAATTTCCCGTCGGCCTCGACGGCATGCGCGCTCACGTCCGGCGGTCCGCTCGCGAGCAAGTCGCCGAAGCGCAGCGCCAGGGCCCGAGCGTGCGATTCGCGCGAGCAGCGGATCGCGACGCGTAACTTCCCGACGGCAATGCAAACCTGGTGGCAAGCGTCGCTCGCCATCAGGTCTGCGATTTCGCGAGACAACCGTACGGATTCGAGCGCTGCGAGCGTGATCGGACCGCTCGGAGCGCGCTTCTCCGCCGGTTCGCCGGAATCGAGCGAAGGAACCAGCATCATCCGCTCAGCCGGTGAGAACCTCGGTCAGAACCAGCACCACCAGCCGCCGCCGCTAGATGAACCGCCGCCGCCCGCGCCCGAACCCTGCGTTTCGGCTTCGCCCAAAACGTCCTCGACATCGTAGGTCACGAAAACCTGGGGAGCCTCGTACACAGGGTACCTCCGTAAAAAAGTGCTGTTGGCAGCATACGGCGGGATCGCGAGCCCGGGCCAGGGACCAAAGACCTAGGCGCAGCGTGACGATGCGGCAACGATCAGGGCTTCGCGGAAGCCGGGTTTCCGGCCGCGTTCGCCGCGCGCGAGGGCTCAGGGAGCGTCCATGCGGAGCGCTCGAGTTCGAAGACGAGAATGTCGACCGGGCCGCCGCGCACGACGGCGCCGGAACGCTGCAAGCGGACCTCGCGGAAGCCGACCCGCGCGAGCAGACGGCGCGACGCGACGTTTCCCGGGAGGCAACACGCTTCGACGCGCTCGATCGCACGCGCTTCGAACGCAACGCCGAGCAGTTCCCGGACCGCTTCGCCTGCATACCCGCAGCCGCGCGCGCCGACGATCACGCTGTAGCCGATTTCGGCGACCCCGGGGCTTCCCTCGCCGACGCGCAGCGAAACCCAGCCGACCGGCCGGCGCTCGATGCGCGGGACGATCAGCCACTCGAAGCGGCCCTGCAGGCGCCCGTCGAAGCGACGCGGGCGCGAAGCGACCCGGCGCTCGAAATCGGCCCGCGGAATGCGCGGCACGTCCTGGAATTCGCGCAACCCCGGACTCTGCATGATCTGCCACAGCACGGCGGCGTTCGCGGTTCGCACCGGGACGAGCGTCAGCCGCGCGCTCTCCAGCTGGTTCACGGCGCGAGTGCCGTATCGCTCAGCGCCGAGGCGGCGGCGATCCCGCGGGCCGCGGAGATGCTGCGGAAACGGACGCGGTCGCCGGAGCGCGCCAGCAGCGCGGTCGGATCGGTTGCACTCCGCAGCGCGTAGATGCGGTGCGCGCCGCGCAACGTGAAGTAGACCGTGCCGCTCGCCGCCTCGCCGATCCGATCGATCACTCCCGCGACCGGCGTTCCGCCGCTCGCGGCGGTCAGACGCGGGGCGATCCCGAGGAAGGCCGCCTCCTGCGCGAACGCATCGGCCGAGGGCGAAGGACTTGCCGCGTTGCCGACCACGACGTGGCCGCTGGTTGCGTCGACGAGCGCGAGCGTCTGATATTTTCCGGTATCGGCGACCAGCGGCACGACCCACGTCGTCCGCCCGAAGGCGTTGTAGAGGATCGGTTGGGTCGGGTAGAGGCGACCTTGGCGCACGAGCGGATTGGAGGCGACCGCAGCTTCGGCACCGCGCGAATTGAACTGGCCGGCCGAGGACGTGTAGTAGGTCAGCGCGCCGCTGCGTGCATTCATGTAGGTGAAACCCGTCATCGACTGGTCGCTCTCGGGCGATGTGTGATCGACGAACCAGACGAACGCACCGTCGGCCAGCAAACCGAAGACCTCCGGCCGCGCCGGAACGTGGACGTCGCGCTTGGCGAAAAGCGAATTCCAGAGCCCGTGGACGTAGAGGCCGAACCAGCGGTTGTACTCGAGCGCAAGATCGGGGGGATAGACGCGGCTGACCCAGGCCGGAAGCTGGGCGAAATCGGCGCGCGCGATCCGCCGCATCGCGCCCGTTGCCGGATCGACGATCACGACCGCGGTCACGACCTGGCCGCTCCAGCCGATCGTGGGCCGCCCGAGCGTGCAGAGGTATTGCGGATCGCCGTGGTCATCGAGTTGCAGCGTCGTTTCGAGGATTTGCTCGCGGCCGTAGGTCATGTAGACGTGGCGATAGAGGTTATCGTTGAGTAGCGCCGAGGGGATGTAGCGCATCGCTTCGCGTCGGCGCAACTCGGCCGGAGCGTTCGGGTCTTCGGCACTCACCACGATCACGCCCGGGCTCGTGCGCCGCACGAGCCACTGAATCGCGCCGTTGAATTCGAGCGGCGCTACCCAGAGCAGCGTGCCATTCTCGGCCTGCACGCTGAAATCGCCGACCCGGTAATAGGTCCCGAGTTGTCCGACGACCTTATTGCCGGAGAAGATCGCCGCTTCTTCGGGCACGATTCGCAGATGCCCCACATCGGCCGCCGGCGGGAGCGTGGTCGAGGTCGTCGCGTCGGCGACATCGCGCAACCCGCTCGCGTCGACGACCGGCGCGGCCGCGAGCCCCGCCGTGAAGAGCGCAACGCAGGCGAGCGCGATGAGGTACGGCCAGAGCGGCGTGCGCCGGATCGAAACGATGCGCCGCGCAGCGACCGCGCGCCGCGCCGCGCCGAGGGTGCTGTACACGGCGTTCGGCACGAGCGTCAGCAGCAGCAGGGAAAACGCCTGCGGAAAAACGAGCGCCGGCATCGCGACGTAGGTGTAGACGAGCAGGATCGGAACGCCGATGGCCAGCCGCCGCAGTTGCCCGCGCCACCAGCCGCGCCCGAAATCGAGGTTGACCAGACCGAGCGCCATGAAGGCCGTGGCTAACAGGATCACCACCGCGCGGGCCTTGCTGCGAGCGCCGTTCGTCGCGAACGAAGATCGCTATGAACAATCTCTCGGCCGGTTTCGCGCTCGGTCACCCGAGCGAGGTTCAGTTCTCGGCGACCGTCGCAACGGCGCCCCGCTTCTTCTACGGCAGCAACACCCACGCGTGGCACGAAGCCTTCAACGTTCGCAGCGACGGCGGGCGCGGGCTCGAGGTGGTCGATAACGTGGCGCTCGCGCCGCCCGTCCCGGTCGAGCCCGGCGACCGCGTCGTCATTCGCGGCGAACTCGTGCCCGAGGCCAGCCGCGGGCCGCTCGTTCACTGGACGCACCACGATCCGAGCGGGCAGCATGAGGACGGTTTCATCGCCCTCGGCGGACGCGTGTACGCGTGAACGCATTGCTATCGGCTAGGAGCTGCGGGATCGTCACGAAGCGATAGCCCCGCGCCCGCAGAGCGCCCACGATCAGCGCGGTCGCCGCGGCCTCTTGGCTGCGGTCGCAGATTTTGGCGGGGAATTGCCCGAGCGGGGCGCAGAGACGGCCGCGGTTTCCGTCGTGGAGCACGATGATGCTGCCGTCGCCGACGTGGCGGAGGACGCGCGCTGCGATCACGGCGGCGCCCGGTTGATCCCAGTCGTCGGGAAGCGGAACGCTCCACATCACGACCGTGTAGCCGAGCCGGCGGGCTTCGCGGATGACCGAGAAGTCGCGAGCCCCGAAGGGCGGTCGCATCAGGTCGGTGCGCACGTCGGCCGCGTGCAGGATCGCGGCCTGCGTGCGGTCGAGTTCCGCGCGCACGGCGGCCGGCGTTTCGACGATCAGGTGAGCGTGGTCCCAGGTGTGGTTGCCGAGCGCGTCGCCGTCGCGAACCATCCGCCGAACGACCGCCGGATGGGCCGCAACCGCGCGCCCGACGACGAAGAAGGTCGCACGAACGTGGGCGCGTTCGAGCACCCCGAGAATTCGCTCCGTATACGGCGGATTCGGACCGTCGTCGAAGGTGAGCGCGACCTCGGGAAGGGTCGCCGCGCCGTGCACGAGCGTGCTCCCGAAGACTTGGCTACTCGGAGCCTCGAGCACTTCGTAGCCGCCGAACGCCAGCAGCGCGAGCGCCGAGACTCCGCCGAGTGCGACGAGCGTGCCCGCAAGGCGCGAACGCCCGAAGCGCTTCATGCGCCGACTCGCGCCGGCCGCGAGAGGCGGGTCCGCTCGGAGGCGACTTTGGCGTGGAACGACGGTGGCCCAAAGCGGAGGAAGTCGTCGACGAGCGCGAGATAGCGCGGATCGGCGATCGAGGTCCCTTGCAGATGCAAGAGATCGGGGATCTTGTCGCCTTTGTGGAGCACGATCCGGTATTGCCGGCCGGCCGTAGTCGCCCAGTACTGCGGGTCGCTGAAGACGATCCGCCGCGAGCCGTGCACCCCGTCGGCCGTTTGCGCGATCGCGATCGTGTAGGTGGCCGAGCGATCGCCGCGCGGCGCCTTGTCGCTCACCTGCCAGATGCCGTCGGCGACGACCCGATCGAAAAAGTAGGCGACGTTGGCATCGGCCTGGAGCGTTTTGCGTGGCGGCTCCTGGACGGTGATGATCAGGCCGTTGCGATTGACGCCGCGGTACGAGAGCGCCGAGAGGCCGTCGAGATCGCTCATGCGATAGGTTTCGGAGACGAGCGGGCCGCGGCTGTAGTCGATCGCGAGCGACAGCACGATCGTCGAGCGCGAGTTCGCGACCATGCGGGTTCGCACGTAGCGCTGCTGGGCCACCGTCTGAAAGATGGCGTAAGCGCCGATGCCCGCCAGCAGTGCGCCGATGAAGACCAGGGGAGGGATCGGATTGCGCCGCACGGTGGGCGGCCTTCTCAGCGCCGCTCGGGCGCCCCTCGCGCGCCCCCGGCGAGCGCGGCATCGAGCGTTCGGTTGACCAGCGCATCGGCCAGAGCGTTGGCCGCACGCGGGACGTGCGCCACCTCGTAGCTCGCAAAGCGCGCCAGGCGCCGCCGGGCTTCGGCGGCCAGCGGGATCAGATCGGGGTGCTTCACGCGGTAGATGCCTTGCAGTTGGCGCACGACCAGCTCGCTGTCCAGGCGAATCGTCAGCTGCTCGATCCCGAGCCGCTCGGCCTCGACCAGGCCGCCCAGCAGGCCGCGCCACTCCGCGACGTTGTTGGTGGCGGTCCCGAGAAAGGTGCCGACCTCGGCAAGCACCTTTCCCTCCGGGGAGACGAGCACCGCCGCCCCGGCCGCCGGGCCGGGGTTCCCGCGCGAGCCGCCATCGGCGAAGAGGGTCGCGCGGCGCGCGCCGGCGACGGCTTGTGGGGAGGGTCGAGCCATGGCCATCTGCCTTCGCAACGGAGCCGAGGGAACCCGCGCGAACGCGAACTCCGCCAGCGGCGTGGAGGTGCTTCCCGATGCGCGGACCGGCGCGCGCGACTTCTGCGCCGTGTTGCGCGAGCTCGAGCCGTCGACGGAAAGATGACACATATGCGGCGCACAACCGTGCCGCTCGCCTTTCTTTCCGACGCCTGCATCCCGATCGACCGCTTCCCCGCCCCGATCCCGCAGGCGCTCGGCTGCTGCCCTCGACCCAGTTCATCGACGCCCTGCGCGGCAACGCGATGCACGGCGATCCGTTGACGCAGTACGCGGGCTGGATCCTCTTGTGTGGAATTACCGCAAACCGCCGGGATGCGTTGACAAACCTAGGCCTAGGTTTCATACTGAGGATCGGTGGGCAGTAAGCGCGTCGGCCAGGTTCGGTTCAGAGCCATCTCGGGCGACCACGCCGGCGCCGCCACTCCGCACCTGCACGCCGACATCGGCAGCGGTGAAGTGGTCGTCGAATTCCTCGCCGGGCGAGCTGTACGGCTGTCCAAAGCGCACGGCGAGCCGATCCGCGGCCAGGTCACCGCACGCGAGCTGCGCCTCGTCTTGGAGACAGCGCGCGATACTTACGATGAGCTCATCTCCCTCTGGAAAGCGAGTCTGCCCCGATGAGAGTACGGACGAAGCATGGCCCCATCCTGACGTCCGCCGCCGAGATGCGAGCGGCTACAAAGGCGGCGCGTGCGCGGGAGCGCATGGCGACGAAGATCCGTGCTGCTCGCTACAATCGCGAGCGGGACACGATCAGCGCCGAGCTCTCGACCGGATCAACCCTGACCGTCCCGCGGCGCGCCATTCCCGGATTTGCGCAGGCGCCGGCCGACGCACTCGCCGATGTCGCAGTCACCCCCGGCAACGAAGGGCTGTGGTCCGCTACCGTTGACGACGGTGTTCTGCTCGAGCAACTTTTGGTCTTAGCCGTCGGCGAGACGACCCTCGGCACGATCGGTGCGCGACTCAACGCAGCAAGAAAATCGCCGGCCCGGGCCGCGGCTTCGCGCACGAACGGTACCAAGGGCGGCCGGCCGCGAAAGACTGCCGCGTAAAGACCTGCTGCTACTGCGGAATGGCGCGGCGCATGAACTCGTCGAAGAGCGGGACGGTGAAGGCGGTGTCGCCGTGCATCGGGCTGAAGACCATCCCTTTATGGATCAGCGAACTGCGCGTCGGCGACAGGCTTTCGACCTTCGCCCCGTAGACTGCGGCGACGTCGCCGGAGCGATGCGGGCCCGGCCCCAGTTCCGCCATCGCGCGCAGATAGCGGCGCTCCTTCGGCGTCAGTCGATCGAAGCGCACGCGAAAGAAGCTCTCGTCGAGGTGCTCGATGACCTTCGGCTCGATCGACTCGACGTCGTCGAGCCGGATCGGCGATGCTGGCGCGTGGTTCCAAACGTGATATCCCCACTCTTGCAGAAAGTATGGGTAGCCGTGGGTCGCCGCGACGATCCGGGCAATCGCGTCGGCGTCGAGTTCGACGTTGCCCGCTCGCGCCGGTACGACGATCGCTTCGGCCGCGTCGCCCGGGTGCAAGCGGTCGACTTGCGGAAACTCGAAGAGGCGCTCCGCATACGACTTCGCTTCGCCGGCAAGCGCCGGTAGCGACGGGAGACCGGCGCCGGCCACGACGACCGGGAGCTGCAATTGGGTCGTTCGGTGGATCGCCATAATCAGTGCCGCAAGCTCGCGCTCGGCGAGATACTGCAGCTCGTCGATCACGAAAAGGACGGCGGTTTCGCGGGCCTTCGCCGCCTCGCCGACGGCGATGAAGAGATCCTCGAGGTCGCGCGACAGATCGCCGCTGTCGGCGCGCCCGAGTTCGGGATCGACTTCGATCGATAAGCCGAGGCCGTCGCTTCCGAACCGCAACGTGAAGCTCTTGAGCACGCGCAACGCCCGCTTGACGGCTTCGGAAAGCGAGCCGCGCCGGTCGAGATCGAGCAGCGTGCGGCGGACGCGACTCGCCAAGAGCGCGACGAAGGCTCCGTCGTCGGAAGCCTCCATGAACGCGACTGCGTACCCGCCCCGGAGCGCATCCTGCTCGAAGCGGTTGAGGAGCACGGTCTTGCCGACGCCTCGCAGGCCCGTCGCCAAAAGCCCCTTGACCGAGCGCCCGGCGCGAGCCCGGGCGAGCGTCACCGAAAACGCGTCCAGGAGCGGCTGGCGCCCGACGAGCGCGGGCGGCGGCATTCCGGCGCCCGGCCCAAAGGGATTCCGCACGGGGTCCATGCCTCGATTATACCGATCTTTGCGATCTTATCAACTTTGAAGGATAGGTCGATAAGATACGGTCGGAATCGGATTTCGGACAACCGGGGCCTACCTCGCGCCCTTGGGCTTGCCCGCCGCATCGAAGTTGTAGACGGTTGCCAGGTCGTGCATTGCCTGGTTGAGGACGACGTGATAGTCGGCGTCTTTGGCGAGGCCGTACTTCGCGTCGATGTCGGTCATTACTTGATCGTGGATCGGATGCGAGACCGCGCGGTCGAGCATCACCTCGACGTTAAAGCCGTGGCCGGTTTGCCCGGCGGCCCACAGCGCGCCGGCGAGCGCCTCACCGTCCTTCGGATTCGGGCTTGGCGTGGACGGAAGGGCCACGCCCTTCGCCTTGGCGATCTTCAACGAGTCGCTGACGATGAATGGAAAGATCGTCACGAAATTCGTAACCCTCTGGGCGCCAAACTTCCGCTGGAGTGCGGCGACTTCGGCGTCGGCCTTATTGCCGGCGAGCACCTTCACTAAGGTCACGGTTTGGAAGTTGCTAGGCCCGCCGCCGGCCACGATCATGGAAAGCGTGACCGGGAGAGCGGGCGGCCCCGTGTAGACGCCGGGGCCTGAAAAGCGCGACGGTGCGTCCTTCACGTTCGGCAGCCACGTCGTGCCGGCGATCGCCGCAGTTGCGGCAGGAAGGAATATGCCGGCGGCTGCAAACGCCGCCATCCATGACAATTTCATAGTCGCTTGTGTCTCCTTCTTCGAAGAGGGATGCATCCCGTAGCGGAGCATAGTGGTTGTCACGACAACTACTATACTCGATGAACGTCGGTCCCGCAAGGGGCTCGGAGGATGCGGCCTTGGAAACGGCACCGGACCTGAGCGCATGAAAGCAGGAGCTCCTCCCGAAATCGATGGTAACTGCACCTGGGAGGATCCATGGACCCCATCGCTGCCCTCTTATCGCTCGGCCTCTCCGAGTACGAAGCTCGCGCGTACGTCGCGCTGGTACGCAACGGGCCGCTCAACGGATATGAGGTCGCGAAGCATTCAGGCGTGCCGCGCGCCAATGTCTACGCCGCGTTAGAGCGGCTCGAGCGAAGACACGTCGTGGTCGCGGTGCGGGAGGGCGATGCGACGCGGTATTCCGCGCGTCCACAAGCTGAATTCATCGAGCGAATGCGACGTGAGCATGACGTCACCTTCGATCGCGCGACGGCAGCCCTGGCACGCTTGATGCTCGCGAAAAGCGAGGCGACCGTGATAAACATACGCGGCTACGACACCGTGTTGCAGTACGCAGGGGACGCAATCGCGGCCGCAGCCGAAAAGCTTCTGCTTGCGGTCCATCCGCGCGAATCCCACGAGCTTGCCGGTCTTGTACAGGCCGCGGAGGAGCGGGGCGTCGACATCACGACGCTCTGTATGTCGGAGTGCGAGACGGAGTGCGGAACGTGCCGTGGACGTCTGTACCGGTACCACGTCTCCAATCTCGGTACGGCACACTGGCTGCTCGTCGTCGCCGATCAGTTGCGCGTGGTGGCATCCGAAATCGATGAATCCGATGCAACCGCGATTGAGGCGTCCCAAGTTCTTATTGCCGAGCTGGCAGGAGCCTACATCGGCAACACGATCGCGTTAGCAACCCTAGCGGGGGACGCTCGGCTGTCTGCGCCTGGCGAGCGGCAACGTCCTGCCCGAGAACCTCAAAGGTCGGCTACAGCGATGACCGGACGCCGGAACCGGTAACGCGCTCGAGCAACGGCAACCTGTTCGTGCTAACGGCAACCCAAATCTGAGAGACCTGCCTGGTCCCTCCGTGTTAGTCTCTGCTCGGAACGAACGCGGCGTCGGCACGCGCCCCGAGGTCCGCCTGGCCGCGGGACAGCGCCTGGCCGGCGTTGCCGTAGCCGAACGATGCGGCGCCCATCGCGCGGCGTAGCGCACGGGGTCTAGCGGATGTTTGCAGAATCGTCACGCATGAGAGTAATCGTTGCGCCGCCGTAGGTAAAAGCGTGGAAGCAAGGATATTGGATCGAAACTTCGATCGGCCGAACGTCGGGACGCGGTGGAAGACAAGCGAAGACCGCTTTTGGACCGGGTTCGAGGCGCGGACCTACGTGGTGCTCGGCGGGTACGTGGACACGCACGTCAACCCTTGGCATAAAATTGCGATGCTGGCGGGACCGCCGATTCGTTCGTCCTGGACCTGCGACGGCAGTGTCTCGCGGCGCTTGCAGATACCGGGCGATATCGATGTCGGCCCCGCCGGGTCTCCCTTGGCGTGCGAAGATGGGGGCTCTACGACGTTCGTGGACATCGAGCTACAGCCGTCTTTGGTGCGAGCGGCCGCCGAGGGCATGGGCATCGACCCCGCGCGAGCCCAAGTCGTACCGCAGTTCCAACTGCGCGATCCGCTGATCGAGCACATCCTTTGGGCGCTCAAGGCCGAGCTTGAAAGCGACGCTCCCTTGGGGCGGCTCTACGCCGAAAGCCTCGGTTTAGCGCTCGCCGCGCAACTTATTCGACGCTACGCGCCGCTCGCGCCGCGGCCGCCCGAAAGTGGTCTCTCCAAACGTCGCCTTCAGCGCGTCCTCGACTATGTCCGCGAGAACGTTGCTGCGGACCTCTCGCTCGATGAGCTGGCACATGTTGCCGAGCTGAGCCCTTCGCACTTCAAGGTGCTGTTCCGGAAATCGCTCGGCATGCCGGTTCACCAGTACGTCGTTCGCAGGCGCGTTGAGCATGCGACCGAGTTGATGCGCAAGGGGCGACTGCCGCTCTGCGAGGTCGCGGAGATGGCGGGCTTCGCGAATCAGAGCCACCTCACGCGCTGGGTGCAGCGAATCACGGGGATGACGCCGAGCGAGCTTCTTCGTCAGCTGAGGTAGAGCGAGGGTACCGGCGCCGCCATCGTGTCGATGTCCGACGGTGAGCGGAAGTGAGTCGGAGGCCGATCCCGTCGAAATCATACAAATCATGAAAAGCACCGCCGGAATGTGCGAGACAGCTCCTTTTCCGCGCTGCTATCTTCGAGCGGTACATCGAGCGCTACGGGTTTGGCCGCGCAGAACGGCTATTTCGGAATAGGTTCGGCGCTGGTCATTTCCCCGCGGAACTGCTCGACTTTCACCGAGGGGGTAATCGACGATGCATCTGCCGCTGTTCGCGCGCGGACTTTCACCCGTGCGGATTCTTGCTGCCGTGAGCCTGGCGCTCAGCCTGCTCTTCACCTCTGCCGGTCCGGCCTTCGCGCTCGGAGGCGAGACCGGGAACCTGCGCGGACACGTGGTCGACGCGGCCACCAACGCCGCGATCGCCGGCGCCGTCGTTGAGGCGGTCTCGCCGAGCGGCACCTACAAGGCCAAGACCGACACCAAGGGCGACTTCTCGATCCTGGGCGTCCCGGTCGACACCTACACGGTCTCGGTCCAGAGCCCCGGTTTCGAACCGATCACAACCTCGGGCGTCACGATCATCGGCGACCAGAACATCGACATCGGGACACTCCGTCTCTCGAAACAACTGCAAACGATCGGCCGCGTGACCTCGCGCTCGATCGCCTCCGCCTACCAGCCAAATCAAACCGTCGACTCGGTGACGATCAGCGGCGCCCGCATCCTGCAGACGACCGGTCGCGCCGGAAGTACCGACGAAAAAGCGCTGCTGTTGGCTGCGCCCGGCGTCACGCTCACGAACGGCGGCAACATCTCGATTCGTGGCGGGCTTTCGACTGAGGTCGGTTTCCAGCTCGACGGCGTCCCCTACACCGATCCGTTTCTGTCGGTCGCGGCGAGCACCGCCGGCTCGCTCTTTTCGAATGCGTTCAACCCGTCGAACGCCGGAAGCCCGCTGCTGTTCAGCGGGCTCGGGTCGGTGCAGGTCGTCGAGGGCGCGGGCGACGCGACCCAAGGAAACGTAGGCGGCGGGGTGGTGAACCTCGTTCCCAAGCGCGGCACGTATCCTGGCTTCGGCTCGATCGACGCCGCGATCGGTGGACCGAACTTCGATCACCAGCTCTCGCTGCAATACGGCTTCGCGACGGCGAACGGGCGCATCTCCGACTACATCTCGTACGCCGGCTCGCGTAACGTTCCCTACGCCGGCTACAGCACGACCGACGCGGCCTCGATCGGAAACTTCTACGGGGCCAGTCTTCAAACGAACGACGATTTGATCAACAACCTCGTCGTGAAGTTCGGGCGCAACAACAACCAGTCGCTGCAGATGCTCTATCAAAGCCGCCAAGCCCAGCAATACGCCTTCGCCGGCGGCCAGGACGGGCAGCTCTCCTATCCGTTCGACCCCGCATCGTACCTCAACGGGGAGTCGACGGCAGCAATCCGCGGCATCGCGAGCGGCTACGGCTGCACGGGTGCATCGGGGTCGAGCACGTGCCCGTACGGCCCCGGGATCGGGATGCCGGCGGCGATCGCGGACTATCAGCGGCTCGTGGGACTCACGACGAACGTTCCGAACACGCCGGGCGGCGCGTATACGTCGCCGACCCTCGGTCAGGTGAACAACACGAACTTCCTCAAGTTCGAGTACGACAACAACCTGACGCCGAACGACTACCTCGCGCTGCGCTACTACAACTGGACAACGGTTAACACCACCAATGGCGACCTTCCCGTTACGGTCGGAAACGCGCAGCCCGGTGCGCCTTCGGCCGGCGGTTCGCGAGCCGGCATGAGCGGCGAGTTCACGCACCTCTTCGGAACCAAGCACACGTTTACGCTCGGGTTCGGCTACGAGAACCAGCTACCTCAATACGATATCCAGTATCCCACGTGGCCGTTCGCCTACGAACCGGGCCCAAACGGTTTTGCCGGACCGCCCGGGCAGGGTGTCCCTTCGTTTGCCGACTTCCTCGAGCCGATCAACGGCGTCTGTCCGATCATCGGCGGCTGTTACCTCTCGCAGTACTTCCCGAACGGAATCCCGCGGGTCCCGAACGGCGGCGTGAACTACCATGGTTCGAACATCAACGTCTACAACGCCTCGCTGCGCGATCAGTGGGCGCCGAGCTCTCGGCTGAAGTTCGACTACGGCCTGCGCCTCGACGGCGCGGCCTACCACATCGCGCCGAATCCCGTCAATGCGGGCTTGCCGTTCTACTCCTCGGATCCGACCGACATACCTGCGGCAGGCATTGCGCCCCAGTTCGACGACCCGAAGGCCTTCGAGCCGCGCCTCGCGGTCTCGTACCAGATGGGCGCAAACGATGCTCTCCGGGTCGGCTACGGGCGATCGATCATCTTCCTGAACGCGCAGAACTTCGGCACGCCGGCGTCGCTCTACAACTACGCGGGGTTCCAAGACGTTCCGGCGCTCGACTCGGCGTCGAACCCGCAGTGCGGAAATCAGGCGGGCCCGGGCGGCAAAGTCCAGTGCCTCAACTACGCGCAGCAGCTCTTCTGGGCAATCGACAACGCGTTCGATTACCCGGACGTCACCCCGTCGCACTATGCGGTCTACAACAACTACGACTTCACCTACCAGCACCAATTCGCGAACGGCTGGGGGATGCGCTTGACCCCGTTCTACAAGCTGGCGTCGAATTTGCCCGGGGTCTCGGTGCTCAGCCTGCAGACCAACCCGACGACCGGCGCGATTTTGAGCGAGACGTTCGCAGTCAACAACGAAAACCACAACAAGACGACCGGCGTCGAGTTCGGCCTCACGACCCCCGAGCGGCCGTCCGGCTTCAGCGGCTTCCTCTCGATGACGTATCAGAACGTCCTCGACGGCGTCAGCCCGCTCGTGAGCGGCGAAGACAACCTCCCGTTCGACCTGAGTTCCTCGCTGGCGTTAGGCGACGTGTTCCGAGCGGCGTACGTATCGCCGTTCACCGCCCGCGCTGGAATCGAGTACAAAACGAGGTTCGGGCTGCGCATCAACCCGATCCTCAACTACGTACGGGGCTACCCGTTCAGCGCCGGAAACCTCACGCCGTCCTTCTCGCCGTGCGGCATAGAGGCGAACGTTCCGCAGGTCAATTTCGGCTGCGGCCTGACGGTGATTCCGTCGGCAATCAACGGCTCCACGCAGTCGGGCGCGACCTCGACCCAGTACGTCGATCCGGCGCTCCCGGGCAACACCTTCAACCCCAATATCTTCGCGACGCGCGGCACCCCGCAGACCGCCGCCGCCGGCGGCGTCCTCTCGAAGCCGCAGTTCTCGGCGGACCTCGACCTCGAGGAGAAGTCCGGGCGCAACACGGTCGGGGTTTACATTTCCAACCTGTTCGGCAACGTCTACAACGGAGCGATTCCCCTGCTCAACCCGTTCTACCAACCGGTTGCAACCGGGATCGCGGGCCCGCAGACCGGGCTCAACCCGTTTGCAAATCCGGCCTACACCAACGGGGGAGGGGTGCCGGCAGGCACCTTCCTCAATCACGGCAACGCGAACATTCCGGGCTACGCATACGGCTCAGGGCCCTACATCCAGATTCCGGTCGCGCCGACGAGCTTCACCCTCTACTACGAGCTGGCGCTGTAATGCGAATCGTTGCGCTCGTCCTCGGCGGCGCGCTGGCCGGCTGCAGCGCATCGGCGACCTCGCCATATCCCCAGACCCAAGTCAACCCACTGGCCGGAACGTTGCAGCTCGCGGTCGGGACCGCGAACATCTTCGGCGACGATCCGCTGACCGGAGTTTCGCCGGCGATCTCCGGCGCGTTCGGACCAACAGGATTTAACGTCGTGGAAACCTTCCGCCAAGTCGCGAGCGGCCAAGCCCCCGGCGATAGCGATTCCGGGGTGACGACGCCGACGCTCTCCGGTCCGTTCAAGCTTCCGACGACCGCCGGGATCGCCGACGGCAACGGCGCGACGCTCGAGACCGGGCCCGGCCCGAGTGACGCCGGGACCGGGACGATGAACGGAACGGCACAACCCAATCCGGGGACGCCGAATATCGCCGCTTCAACCTTCGGCGTTTCGGCCAACGCTTCGGGTTGGGGGCTCGAGCCGTTCAACTTCACGGTCGTCAACGGCTCGTCGGCCGGGACGCCGATCTCCTACGTGCCGTTTGCGCAACCGCTCTTCGATTCGGTCGTGCTCGGCGGCAACGCGGATCCCTTTGCGTTCGTCCCGTGGGGAGGTCCGCCCGCTTACGATCAGAGCGGCGACGGCTTGGGCGTCCGCAACAACGCCAACCCGCCGCCGCCGGGCGTCGTCGGGGTGAGCCTCGGGCTCGACACCTTTGCGAATCTCGCGCCGGTGGCGGGCACCTACACGATCTCCGTGGTCGTGCCGACCGGGCCGACTACGACCGGTACCAAGACGGCCTCCACGACGCTCAGTTCCACGGCGTTGCTGCCGGCGATCTCGCCCCCGACGGTCACGCCCGACGGGATGGGCGGCGCGAGCGTCGCGCTCACGCTACCGGCCGGCGTCACCGAAGCGCTCGCTCAGATCGTCGACATCGGCCCAGATAATCTGCCCGCCATGGGCGCGAGTTGCAATACATCGAGCACCGGGTCACCGATCTACTATACCGTGTTCTTCAACGCGTCCGGAACGATCGCACTCTCCGATGCGCACGGCCCCGGCGTTCCCGGCCATCCGACCCACACGCTCTGCACCTCGGCCGACAATACCGCGGCCAACAACGGAACCGCGGTCGACGCCGACTCGTATGTGGTGCAGGCGATCGGCTTCGACTATCCGTTCTACGAAGCGAGCTACCCACAGAGCAACCGCAATTCGGCGCCGGCGCTCACCGGGTCGAACGGTCAGGCCGATATCACGATCTCCTCGCAAGTCGGCTGCGTCTCGGCGGGCGGCGCGCTGACCCCGGCCTGCGCCTCGACCGCGGCCGCAATCGCCAACCCGTCCAGCGTCGTCGAACGCTATCTGCGCAGCCTACGCGTGAAGGCGACGCGGAGCAGCTTCCGGGTCACGACCGCGCTTCAGCCATAAGAACAGCGCGATCGCGATGGGAAGTTCGAGATCATCGACTTTGGCGGGATGACGATTGGGCGGGCGTCGTACGAACCCGGATGGCGATGGTCAAGTCCAGCATATTGGCTTCGTCGTGTCCAGCTGCGTCACCGTTGCGATGGACGATGGCGCGGTGGTGGAACTGCGAGCAGGCGATTTCTTTTACATCCCGCCTGGGCCGCCCGGACACGATAGTTGGGTCGTCGGCGACGAACGGTACGTGTGTGACCATTTTGTCACATGTCAAGTCGCGGCGTTTGCCGCCCGCGCGAGCAAGGCCACGGGGGTCGGGGCGCAGGAGTTTGCGCGCGAGTGCTGCTAGTACTCACTTGCAAAGTTCCGCGTAAGTATAGGTCGGTTTAACGGAAGTGACTTTGGTTGCCTTCCACTCGAAGGGAGCGGCGATTTCATTGTACGCCTTGACGAAGCGGTCGCTTGCGTCCCGCAC
>JBOHTX010000016.1:0-17135 GCA_050733855.1 Vulcanimicrobiaceae bacterium | reverse complement strand
GGCCTTCACCTACGGCGGGGCGTGGGATGGTGCCACGGAGACGCTGACGCACTTGGGCGCGGGTTCCGCCCACGTGGTCGCGATGCTGGCCTACGCGGCGACCGCCTATCTCATCGTGTTCGTGCTTGGGTCCGTGCTCTCCGGAATCGCGAAGTTACCGCTCATCGGGATCGGCAACGCGGTGCTCGGCGCCGCCGTCGGCTTTGCCAAGGCGACGATCTTCGTGTGGCTCGTCATCTACGTCGCGCTCTTCTTTCCGCTCTCGCGCGAGGTCCGCGGCGATCTCCATCGCTCGGCGCTGGTCGCGATCCTCGAACGCCCCAACCCGTCCATCGACGGCGACCTGCGGCGCATGATGCCGTGGTTCGTGAAGCCGTTCGCGGCCGAGCTCTTCGCCCGGCACCGCGCCTAGCAAGCGACGACGCCGTGGAAAGCGACCGGCTCGAAGCGTTCAGCGACGGCGTGCTCGCGGTCATCATCACGATCATGGTGCTGGAGCTGCACATCCCGCACGGTACCGGCCTGGGCTCCCTCGCTCCGTTTCTCCCGACGTTCTTGGTGTACGTCCTCAGCTTCGTCTACGTCGGCATCTATTGGAACAACCACCACCATCTCTTCAAGGCGGTCGAACGGATCGACGGCCGCGCGATGTGGGCCAATCTCCACTTGCTGTTTTGGCTCTCGCTCGTGCCCTTCGTCACCGGGTGGCTCGGCGAGAACCGGTTCGCGGCAATTCCGACCGCCGGGTATGGCGTCGTGCTCCTGATGGCCGGGGTCGCCTACGATCTCCTGGTGCTCGCGCTGGTGGCCGGCGGCCGGAACCCTGTGCTCGCGGAAGCGGTCGGAAGCGATTTCAAGGGCAACCTCTCGATCGTCTGCTACCTGCTTGCGATCGGGCTCGCCTTCGTGAACCGTTGGCTCTCCGACGCGCTTTTCGTGCTGGTCGCGCTCATCTGGTTCGTGCCCGACCGCCGCATCGAACGCCGCCTCCCGCGCTAGCAGGTCGCCGCAACGCGTGAGCGCCTCGCAGGGCCGGGGGCCAGGTGGTATACTCGGGAGAGCCCCGGCCCGCGACCGGCGGCAGAAAGGCACGCGCAATGCCGGATGCACCGAAGGACGAGCACAGCCACCAGCACGAGCATGCGGACGGGATTGTCCATGCTCATCCCCACGACCACGCCGATCACGATCACGAACACGAGCACGCCGAACACGCGCACGAGCACACGCACGCGGATGGGACCGAGCACGAACACGCTCACGACCATCCGCACGACCACAGCCACTAGCGACCTTCGGGGGTGGCGCGCCGCGAGGGTTCCGGAAGGGTGGGACCGACCCGTTCGCTGCGGCTCCCGCACGCGCTCGACGCCTGGTTCCAGAGCCGCCTCGAACGAGATCCGGAGCGCTCGGCAAGCGACCTGTTGGTCGCGCTCGTCCACGGCGGACTGCGCTTGCGCGAGGGCTACATGGCAGTCCACCGCCGCGCGCTCGAACACTATGCGACGAGCGGCGAGCCGGAGCGGTACGCCGTCTACTGCCGCAGCTTGCTCGACACGTTCGGAGCCGAGTACCTCGCGCACCTCGAGCGCTGGCTCGAGGCCGACGGGGTGATCGCGGGCCCCGCGCGGAACGGCGCGGCCATCCGCCTCGGCGGTTAGCCGCTTCGCTTCACATCGGTAGCGCGAAGGTCAAGCGCACGATCCGGCGCTCGGTCGGGTGGAAGTGGTAGTCGGCGACGCCACCGCCCCCGAGCGCGGGGTTGATCGCCGGATTCGCCGCATTGGCCGGATTGCGGGCGTCGTGCGGTAGCCAGGAATTGTAGAAATAGGTCACATCCGGGACTAGCGCGTTCACGATATTGTAGACGTCGAGCGTGACCCGCCCGCCCCGGGCGAACTTCTTCGTGAGTTGCGTGTTGAAGAGCATCGACGGCGGCGAGACGGCGTCGCCCGCGGTATCGAGTTGCCGCGGCCCGAAGTAGCGCATGCGCAGGCTCGCCGCTAATCCCGGTTCGTCGAGCGTGATGCCGCTCGAAATCACGGCACTCAGCGATTCGGGAACGCCCGTCCCTTGATGGAGCGGGTCGTCCAAGAAGCGAGCCGATGAGGTTGCCAAGTCGGCGTCGAGCGTCAGCGAGTGCGTCAGCGTGAAGTAATTCGCGAGTTCGATCCCTTTGCGCTGCGTCGGCCCGCCGATCGACGGGGTCGCGTGGTCGCCGTCGAAGATCAGCTCGTTGGCCTTGTAGAGTTCCCACAGCGAGACCATCGTGGTCAGCTTCGGGACGGAGTAGCGGTAACCGACTTCCTCGCCGACCGCGCGGTCGAGCAGCACGTTCTGGTACACGGGCGCCCCCGTCGGATCGAAGTTCTCGTGCGTTTGCGGGTCGTCGACGTACAGCACGCTGCGCACGTCGTTCGAGTGATAGCCCTCACCGAAATCCAGGTAGAATTCCTGGTGCCGCGAGAGTTCGTAGGCCAGGTTCAGTTTCGGGCTCACGAGGGCGGAGGCGCCGCGACCGCTGTTGCGCGGATCGAAGGCCGCATCGCTGTACGTAATGAGGTCGGCCCGCAACCCGGATTCGAGCCGCAGCTTCGAACCGATGCGCAGTTCCGACTGCACCCACGCATTGCTTGCGCGTTCGACCACATGATCGTCGCTGAGCGTTCCATCGGGAAACTCGTTGCGTGCGTTCGTCAGGAAGAGGCCCAGGGTGCTGATGTTGTCGTTGCGCGTGCCGAGGCCGAGCGTCGTCGAGGAGCGCGGCGTCTCGAAGCTGCGCGTCGCGTTTGCTCCGGTGACGAAGCGCTTGTCGCGTTGCTCGCGCTGGTCGCCGCAGTTGAAATCGTAAGCCGCCGGCACGATGCTTCCCGGCGGCGCGCCCGCCGGGGCGCCGTAGGCCGGGCAATAGGACCAGTAGTTCGGCGCCCGTGGGTTCGAGCCGGCGTTCGGCGTACAGGTGCTGAAGGCCGGATTGCAGTCGACCGGGTTGGCGGTCGTGTTGAAGTAGTTGTCGGCGTCGAAGAAGTCGTAGGTAAAGTTCGAGAAAAGATCGAGAAAGTATTGCTCGCCGTAGGCTTCGACCGTCGTGATACCGTTGGGATCGCGGTGTTCGAGCTGCGCGGAGAGCGTGTAGCGGTAGGTGTTGCCGCCGTCGCTCGGGTCGACGTAGCCGTAGGGGCTCAGCTCGCCGGCGCCGACCAGACGCTGCGGGATCTGATCGCTCGAATCGAACGGCCCGTTGTAGCCCATGGCGGTGAAGTGATAGTCGGTGTTTCCCTTCGTGAGGCTATAGCGCAGCATGCCGTTCGTCTTGTGGTACTCGTCGGGACGCACGAAGGTCCCGTTGTCGTGATAGATTTCGAGCGCGTATAGGAGATTACCGGCGCCCACCTGGGGCGAGGCGGCGAGCAGCAGCCGCTCGTAGCCGTAGTCGCCGATGCCGAACTCGGCAGTCGGTGCGATCGTGTCGCGAAAAAAGAGATCGTAGGAACCGGCGGTCGCGAAGTCTCCTTGGGCCGCGAAATACGGACCCTTGCGAAACTGGACGTAGCTCACGACTTCGGGGATCAGCCAGTTGATATCGGAGTACCCCTGGCCGTGGGCGTGGGTCGGCATATTGACGGGGATGCCGTCGACGGTGCCTTCGAGGTCGGTGCCGTGGTCGAGCTGGAAGCCGCGTAGGTAATACTGGTTGGCCTTGCCCTCGCCGCTATGCTGGCTGATGACCAAGCCCGGAATCTGTTCGAGCAGTTCGGCGGGCCGCAGCATCGGCCGCGTTGCGATCTCTTCCGGACCGATCGTGCCTACCGAGGCACCGAACGCTTTCCCGACAAGGTTCACCTGGCGTCCGACGGTCGCGACATGGCCGATCTCTTCGAGGTTCGGACACGGTTGCGGCGTTGCGTCCGGCGCCGGCGGCGAGGCGGACGCCGGAACGGCACCGGGCGATGCGGACGGGCACGGCGACGGCGCGATCGCGACGGCCGCGAGGCGAGTCGGGGCTGGTGTAGCGGTCGCGACGGGGGAGACGGCCGCCCGCGGCGCGGCAGCGAACGCGACCGTATTCGCGAGCACGATTACGAACGCAACGGTCATCGCGTCTCCTCGAAGCGCGTTGTAAAACGCCTCTCAGGATAACGCACGGTCGCAAAAAGCGGATCGTCGCGGAGCTATTTGTCATGATTGTGGACCGATTGAATGTGTCTTTCTTGTAGACGAATTGCACAGCTCTGGCGCGAAAGGAATCGCTGCGCGCCGCCGAAGCGTTGCTGCGGAGAGACGAGAGCGAGGGCGAGGGCGAGGGCGAGCGTTGGCAAGCGAGAGCGTCTTCGGGATTCCGGCGCTTCGCCGCGTGCTCGCGAGCGGCGCAGCCGGCGTGCGGCGCAAGGTACTGGGCCTGTATCTCTTCTTGGGCGCCGCGACCGTCGTGGTCTGGGCGCTCGCGTGGCTCGCGTTCGCCTCGCGGCCGGTCCTGCTCGGCACTTGCCTGCTGGCGTATACCTTCGGCCTGCGGCACGCGGTCGACGCCGACCATATCGCGGCGATCGACAACGCGACTCGCAAGCTGATGCAGCAGGGAAAGCGCCCGGTCGCAGTTGGTTTCTTCTTTTCGCTCGGCCACTCCACGGTCGTGGTCGCGCTTACGCTCGCGATCGCCGTCGCGGCCGCGACGATTCAGGCACGCACCCCCGACCTCGAACGGGTCGGCGGGATCGTCGGGACCTTGATTTCAGCCGGTTTCTTGTTCTTGATTGCGCTCGTCAACATCGTCGTCTTCCTCGAGATCGCGCGCGCGTTCCGCGCCGTACGCCGCGGCCAAGCGGCCGCCGACCGCTCGCTCGACGACCTGCTCGACCGGCGCGGCTTTTTCGCGCGCATCTTCCGCCCGCTCTTCCGCTTAATCGGATCGAGTTGGCACCTCTATCCGATCGGTTTCCTCTTCGGGCTCGGCTTCGATACCGCCACCGAGATCGGGCTGCTCGGCATCGCCGCGATCGAGGCGGGCCGCGGCCTCCCGGTCTACGACATTTTGCTCTTCCCGCTGCTGTTCACGCTCGGGATGTCGCTGCTCGATACGACCGACGGGATCCTGATGCTCGGCGCCTACGGCTGGGCCTTCGTCAAGCCGCTGCGCAAGCTCTACTACAACATGACGATTACGCTCGTCTCGATCCTGGTCGCGCTCTTGGTCGGCGCGATCGAGCTGTTCGGCATCCTCGCAAGCGAGACGAATGCGCACGGTCCGTTTTGGGCTGCGATCAGCCGCGTCAACGCGAACTTCGGCACGCTCGGCTTCGCGATCGTCGGCATCTTCGTCGCGAGCTGGCTCATCTCGACGCTCATCTACCGCCTGCGGCGCTACGACGAACTCGAGAAGGCGGCGCCTCCAGCCGAGGCGATCGCTTCGTAGTTTGCAGCGTCGCGTTCGCGCGCGACCGCAGCCAGCGCCGCTTGGCCGACGCAGAGCCCGCCGTCTCCGGGCGGAACGCGTTCGCCGAGCCACAGGCGCTCGCCGAGGCGTTCGTGCAACAAGTGGAGCAGCAAGCGGTTCTGGAAGACTCCGCCCGCAGCCACGACCGGCAAGCCCGCGCCGAAGCGCTCGGCCAGCGCGACGATCCCGTCGGCGAGCGCCAGGTGGAACGCACGCGCGAGCATACCGACGTTGCGTCCCGCGAGCCGCTCTGAAACGATCCGTTCGAGCAGCGGCCGAAAATCGAGTCGTTCGTCGTCGATGACGAACGCATACGGCGCGAGCGCTCGCCGTGCCGGCGCCGCGCCGCTTGCGAGGTGCTCGAGCCACATCGCCGCTTGACCTTCGAAGCTCTGCTCGCGGACGAAGCCGCAGATCGCCGCGACCGCGTCGAAGAGCCGCCCGATCGAGGTCGTCGTAAAGGTCCGCAGGTTGCTTCGAACGAGCCCACGCGCACGCACGAAGCGCTCGCCGAAACCGAACGAGCCGGGCTCGAGCGCGGGCGCGACCTCGGAGAGGAATCCGGCTGCGGCCTGCTCGGGGAAGCGCGCCGCGGCGTCGCCGCCGGGGAGCGGCGCGCTGCGCAGGTGCGCGACCCGCACGAGGCCGCCGCGCAGCGAGCCGCGGAAGCACTCGCCGCCCCAGATCGTACCGTCGTCGCCGTAGCCGGTCCCGTCGAAGGCGAAGCCGACGACTTCCCGCCCCCAGCCATCGCGTTCGGCGAGAACGCTTGCGACGTGGGCGCGGTGATGCTGCACGGCGAGCGTGTGCGTCCAGCGTTCGCGCGCGAAGCGCGTCGAGACGTATTCGGGATGTGCGTCGTGCGCGACCACGAGTCCCTCGGGGGCGACCTCGTAGATCGCGCAGAGGTCGGCGACCGTGCGTTCGAAGGCGGCCCGCGCAGGGTAATGCTCGAGGTCGCCGATGTGCTGGCTCGCGAAGCACTGCCCCTCGACGACGAGCGCAATCGCGCTCTTGAGGTCGCCGCCGAGCGCCAGGATCGGCTCGCGCGCAGGGATCCGCGCGAGCACCTCGGGCGCCATCCCGCGCGCGCGCCGGACGACCGTCCGGCCCCATGGGAGCGCCCGCGCAACCGAGTCGTCGATCCGGCGCGCGATCGGCCGCTCGCCGATCAGGAACGCGTCGGCGATCCCGGCGAGCGACGCGAGCGCGTCGTCGTCCTCGTAGGCGATCGGCTCGCTCGAGCGGTTGGCGCTGGTCATCACCAGCACGCGCGGCGCGCCGGCCGCGAACAGCAGATGGTGGAGCGGCGTGTACGGCAGCATGACGCCGAGCTCGCGATTGTCCGGCGCGACGCCCGCGAACTCGCAGAGCGCCGGCGCCAGCACGATCGGCCGTGCCTGCGAACGCAACAGCGCTTCGCCTGCGGAATCGAGTTCGACCAGCCCGCGCGCGATCGCGAGCTCGGCCGCCATCAGCGCGAACGGGCGCTCCTTGCGATACTTGCGCGCGCGTAGCGCCTCGACGGCGCGTGGGTCGTCCGCATCGCACGCGAGATGGTAGCCACCAATCCCCTTGATCGCGACGATCGCCCCGCCCGCGAGCAGCCGCGCGCACTCCGCGATTGCGGCCGCGCCCCGCACGCGACCCTCGCCGCCGGAGCCGCGTGAACCGCCGCGGACGAGCACGACGTTCGGCCCGCACGCGGCACAGGCGACCGGCTGCGCGTGATACCGCCGGTCAAGCGGGTCTTCGTACTCGGCTCGGCACGGCTCGCAGAGCGGCCAGGGCGCCATCGTGGTGCGCGCGCGATCGTAGGGCAGGCCCAGCACGATGCTGTAGCGCGGGCCGCAATCGGTGCAGTTGATGTACGGGTAACCGAAGCGGCGGTCGCTCGGATCGAACAGTTCGCGCAGACAGGGCTCGCACACCGGCAGGTCGGCGCTGACGCGTACCGTCGGCCGCTCGCTGCGCCGGCTGACGCGGATCGCAAAGGCGGCAAAACCCTGGGGCTGGGCCGCGCGCGCGACGATCTCGGCGATCCGCGCCGCCGGCGGCGGCTCGGCTGCGAGCGCGCGCTCAAAATCCGCGAGCGTCGCGGCCGCTCCCTCGATGAAGATCTCGACGCCGTGCTCGCCGTTCTCGACCCAGCCGTACAGTCCGTAGCGCTGCGCGAGCCGGTAGACGAACGGCCGAAAGCCGACTCCTTGCACCACGCCGCGCACGCGGATTTCGCGCGCCTGCACGGCGCCCTCGTTCACAATCTTTGCGCGTCGCTCGCGGTCCCCACGACGCACGAGCGACCGCGATGGCCGACCTGCACGACCTTCCCGTCGCGCACCAGGACGGGTACGCTCGCGACGCTCGCGATCAGTTCCGTCAAGCGGAGGCGCGCCGGCTCGTCGCGCTCGACGTCGTACTCGATGAACGGCTCCTCCCGCCAATCGAGCTCCTCGCGCAACTCCGTCGTGTAGGGACAAGCGCTACTGCCGTACAGCTCAAGCGGCATCGGCGGCCTCCGCGAGCGCTTCGCGGATCACGTGATAGATCGCGGCCTGCGTTTCTTGGATGCGCGGAATTTCGCGGCTGGCGACGACGATCGGGAAATCCGCGAGCCCCTGCCGTGCGATCTCGCCGCCGTCGTAGCCGAGCAACGCGACCGTCGGCATCCCCCGTTTGCGAGCTTCACCGAGCGCCGCGATCACGTTCTTCGAACCGCCGCTGGTCGAGAGCGCGATCGCCACGTCCTGCGGGTTGCTCTGCGCGATCACCTGACGCATGAAGACGAGTTCGACCCCGACGTCGTTCGAAATCGCGGTCAGGATCGCGGGTTCGTTGGCGAGCGTGACCGCCGGGATCGGCCGAAAACGCCGGCCCGGCGCGATGCAATCGATTGCCCAATCGGTCGCGTCGGTCGCCGAACCCCCGTTGCCAAACAAGACCAGTTTCCCGCCGCGCGCAAGCGAAGCGCGGATCGCCGCGATCGCGGCCGCGATCGTGCGGCACTGCGTTTCGGCGACCGCCTCGCGCAAGTGCGAGCCCTCTTCCGCTTTGGCGACGATCGAACGCGCGACGTCGTCGACCAGTTCCTCGCGCGCCGGCGCATCGCTCGTGAGGTAGGGATATAGAAACGACCACTCGCCGAGTTCCGAGGTCCCGCCGCGATGCTCCAGGTAGACGTGTACGCTCTCGTACAGCGTGTGGCCGAGAATCTCGAAGATCTCTTGATGGAGATGGTCGTCGTCGCACGGCTCGGGGAAGTCGGCCTCGGCGCCGGAGCCCGGAAAGGCGACGACGAGCGCCCCGCGTTCGCGCGCGAGCGCAAGCGCGCGCCGCACCTCGGGATCGCCCTCGGGCGGACCGAACCCGATCACGATGTCGCGCTCGCCGACGAGCGTCGCGATCCAGGCCTCGGGCGCCGCGCTCGCGTCCATCGCCGGCAGCGCCCGCTTGCCGACGAGCACCGGGTGGACGAACTCGACCGAAACGTGGGCCGCATCGGTCGCGTAGGCGCCGCGGCCGAGCGCATAGAGCCGCCCGCCGCGTTCGAAGCGCAGCGCAAGCTCCCGTGCAATCCGCGCAAGCCGCAGCGCAACCCGGCCGACATACTCCCGAACCACGGGATTCCGCTCGCGGAGACGGCGCGCGGCCCAGTCGGTAAGGCGGTCGGTCGAAGGACTCAGCATCGCACGCTTCCTTGTATCGTCGTCGGCGTCCGGCAACGTCGCGTCTCTACTCTTCGACGTCGAGAAGGGCGGGCCTTACTGGACGGTGCCTCGCACCGGGTCACGAAGGCCCGGGGCGTGCAACTCGGCGTATCGACGCCGGCGAGAGCACACGAGCGACGCACTTCGGCGCTAAGCAGCGCCCGGCTTTGAGGGTCGAACCTTCCGACTACTGCGCGCTAGCGCGGCAGGGACGCCCTTTGCCGGGTGCCTCCCGCATAATCCGGGTGTCGACGGCCCTTGGAGAAAAACAAGAGCGCCCGGCCTGGTCCTCACCGAAGGCACCAACTTCGAGAACAGGGCTCTACGTCGCTCTTTCAGTGAGTGGGCGCTCTAAGACGGCCAGCATTGCGTGCGTCACCTGCTGGGCGGGGTAGCGCATCAGGTGCACGAGTTTCCACCCTTCGGATTGCGTCTTGCGCTGGAATGCCTCCAGGGCTGCATCATCGTTCAGTGCGCCACCCACGATGCTCGGGACATTTGGTAACGCGTTCAGCACCATGAAGTGGTATTCGTAGTTCATCGAGACAGGGACTCCTAAGATGCGGGCTACAAAGGCTGTGAAATAGCGGACCAAGCCGGGACCATCGAGGCCGAGTTCCAGCTCGGCAGCGATCGACGTGAGCTCAGCGTGCCAGGTGCCCGGGACATCGATGGTCGGTGGAAATGTGTGCGTTGCTCTACGCTCAAAGATTTTGATCGTCGCCGTAAGAACCTCGCCGTCATCGCAGCCAACGTACTGATCGAAAACATAGATATCTACGATGTTCCGGGCGCGGCTCGGCCTCTTACCGTCGACTGCGGGCAGCGATATCGCGTGTATATACTGGGCGATCTGTTCGCTGCGAGAAAGACATGGAATCGGGCTCGTTCCCGTGAGACCGTAGACAGTCAGATTATGAGCATCCACGGCTTCGATAGCTTCGACCGGCTCACGAACGATATCAAGTTTGATCGTCGTCCAGGGCACGTTGTTGTAGACGGCCTGAAGGAGGAGACGGGTCGCGTGATCGCGGCGCTCCTCGCTCTTGATAGTGAAGGTGAAGAGTGTCCAGGCCTGCGCAATGACTGTCTCAAGCATCGCCCGGTCCGAGACATCTCCAGTCACGACAACGTCGATGTCTTGGCTTGCACGCGCCAGCGACGGGTTGCGGAGTTCTACTGCGAAGCCGCCTTTGATGCAGTAGTCGCTGATGCGGCCTTCTGCAAATGCTACGTTAAAGAGCTCTAGTAAGGCGGCGGAAGCAATCCACTTCCGAAGACGATCAGGAGCAACACCGGTCCTTGCGGCTTCGCGCGCGACGCGCTTGCCGAGCTCCTGTGCACCGACGACGCGCGTCACGCGTTTGCCTTGCCAGCGTGAACGATGTGGTTGCGAAGATCGCGTGGGAGCTCGCGAAGGGCGGTGATCGCCTTTAGATCATCTTCTTTGAGTAGGTTACGATGATTCTCGAGGACATCGTCGACGGCATCTAGAGCGACGTCGTCGACGATGAGATCGACCAGGGTGCGCTTTAGCCTCGTCACTGGCAGGCCATCGATCTGCATAACGTCTTCGGCGCGCATCTTGCGTGCGCGGAGCGAGAGCATCTTCGGAACGGCGCCACGGATTCGCGGCATTCGATCGAGGAACGTGAGCTCGATCTTTGCTGGGTTGACGTCGGACAGCTGGTGTAGGGCCAGGGCCGTGCGGTGCGAGAATGCCGCCGGCGCCTTGGACTCAGCCCAAAGGAGCGCGGGCCAGAGGCCGGGGTGAGCGGCGGCCGACCAGCGGGCGAGGCGGTACACGGCGGGCAGCTCGCGCTCGACGTGGCCGGTGCGCTCGAGCTGTGCTAGAAGAGCCGTGGGGATCCCAACCGTGGCGGCCTCGGCAGCTGTAAAGCAGCCGTCCCGGCCCTCGGCCAGCGGTATGAGGTCGTCTACACGGTCTAAGTATCTTGGCATCTGCTATGGCAAAATGCTATCATAGGCGCAGTAAATTGCCAATGGTCAAGGCCATATGCCAAGGCCTCCAGTCCCCGGAACATGGGGAGGGCCGAGGCCGCGACTGGTTCAAGTCCTCTGCGCATACCCCCAGAAAAGAGGTGCCTCTCACGAAGGACGCGGCAATCGCCGACCTGCGGAGGGAGCACCACGAGGTGGGTCACGTTCGACGCTTGAGAGACGATCCGGGCGCCTTTTTGGTCGGTTTTGGGACAGTCTCCCCTTGGCGCTGGGCGACGATCTGCGGCGGTATCGTTCCTTGATACGAGTCGCCAGCACCGTTGAGGCGTTGCAGTTCTTCTCAGCCGCGAGAGCCGCCGTCGGCACGCTCGGCGGTTACGGAATGTACGCAACTCACGCTATAGATATACGTCGGTACCTATCTGCCGCTGGACGCGGCGAGCGGTCCTCGGGGCTGCTCCCCGCCAACGAATTGCACCGTTATCCCTTCCGACTCCCTACCTGGCGCGTCATCGGCAAACCGCATATTTGTTAGCGCGGCAATGGGAGCGGCCCGTGTCGAGAAGTCATCTCACGAATGCAACCTTGACTGAGCCGCGCCGCGGATCACGACTTGGGACGGCGTAGGCCCGTTGCGGCCAGCAAGGTTCGTGTCGAGCATTGGGGCGTTCTCAGGCGGGGCGGTGGCCCGTGCCTCCTGGTAAACGGCGTCCGGGTGGGGCAGGGGAAGCGCTGCGGCGGGCACCCCAGGCCGGAAGGCCTTGGACGAGGCGCTTGCGGTCCGCGGGGAATCATGCACGGATTGACGAGCGACCGTGCACCCACTTTTCGCTCGACGAACTCGGCGACGAAGTGCTGCGCGGTCTTCGCGGTCGAGCGTCGCACCAGGCGGTACAGCGGGCTCACGTGCGCCGGTCGCATCGAGGATGCGCAGCTTCCTTCAGCGAAAAGCGGCACGGGGATTGTTCTCTTACGCGGGTCGCTCACTACGTTTTGGCGGTTACTGGCCCGTCTCACCTTTGACACTTGGGGTTGCGGCAGCTTCTTACCGAGCCAGGCCTCGCACGCAGACGCGCTCCGCGCGCGGCGGCGCACTCGCGGGTTCGTGGGGTCGCGCCCCATGCTAGCAGATCCGTGGGAGCGGGTCGCCGACCAGCATGTCGATCGCGCGCGTGCCGCCGTAGCTCGTGCGGCCGAGCACGGTCTTGGCGGGACCGGCGGTCACTTCGCCGACGATGACGGCCCCTTCGCCGCCGGGGAGCGCGTGCCAGGCGGCAAGTGCACGCTCGGCGTCTTCGGCCGCGACGAGCGCAACGGCTTGACCTTCGTTTGCGATGTGCAGCGGGTCGAGGCCCAAAATCTCGCAGGCACCGCGCACCTCGGCGCGCAGCGGGATCCGCTCCTCCTCGAGCGCGATCCCAAGCGAGGTGGCGCGCGCCAACTCGTTGAGCACCGTTGCGACCCCGCCGCGAGTTGGGTCGCGCATCCAGCGCACGCCCTGCGGGCACGCGCTCGCGAGCGCATCGACGAACGGCCAGAGCGAGCGCGTATCGGAACGCAAATCCGCTTCGAGATCGAGTTCGCCGCGCGCCAGCAGGATCGTGATCCCGTGATCGCCGATCGGACCGCTCAGCAGCACACGATCGCCGACCCGCACGCGTGCCGGGTCGAGTTCGAGTCGCGCATCGAGTTCGCCGATCCCGAAAGTCGAGATGAAGAGCCCGTCGGCTTTCCCGTGCTCGACGACCTTGGTGTCGCCGCCGATCACCGTCACCCCCGCGCGCCGCGCGGCCTCCGCGAGCGCCGCGATCTCGGCTTGCAGCACGGCACTGGAAAGCCCCGCTTCGATCACGAGCGTCGCCAGCAGCGCGACCGGGCGTGCGCCGGAGACCGCCAGATCGTTGACGGTCCCGTTGACCGCAAGCTCGCCGATCGAGCCGCCGGGAAAGCGGAGCGGGTGCACGACGAAAGCATCGGCCGTGGTCGCGAGCCGCGCGCCGCCGAGCGAGAGCAACGCGGCGTCGCCGAGCGCCTCGAGCGCCGGGTTCGCGAGCAGCGGGACGATCATCCCCTCGACCAGCCGCCGCGAGGCGATCCCGCCCGCACCGTGCGCCATCTCGATCCGTTCTTCTTTGAAGCGGACCGTGCGGGCGCCGTTGGTCGGGGCGGCGACGGTCACGTCGCGCCGACCGCCTCGCCGCGATGAACGTAGCGGTAGTAGGCCGCGCAGGCGCCCTCGCTCGAGACCATCAGCGCGCCGATCGGATGTTCGGGATTGCACTCGTTGCCGAAGAGTTTGCACTGCGGCGGTTTGAGCACGCCCTTGAGCACTTCACCACACTGCGCCGCCTTCGGATCGGTGACCCGCACGCCCGGCACTTCGAAGCGCTTTTCGGCATCCCAGGTCGCGAACGCCGGCCGCAGCGCGAGCGCCGATTGCGAGATGTACCCGAGTCCACGCCATTCGAAGTACGGACGCAACTCGAAGACTTCGGCGATCGCGCGCATGGCGGCCGGATTGCCGTCCCACGGCACGATCCGGCGGTACTGGTTCTCGACCTTGGCTTCGCCCGCGCCCAGCTGGCGCAAGACCATCAGAATTCCCTCGAGGATATCGAGCGGTTCGAAACCCGAGACGGCGACCGGCTTGTGGTAATCGCGCGCGATGAACTCGTAGGGACGGCAGCCGGTGACCGACGAGACGTGACCGGGGCCGATGAAGCCGTCCAGGCGCATATCGGGCGAATCGAGGATCGCACGGATCGCCGGCACGATCGTCACGTGATTGCAAAACACCGAGAAATTCTGGAGACCGAGCGCCCGCGCGCGCAGGACCGTGAGCGCCGTTGAAGGCGCGGTCGTCTCGAAGCCGATCGAATAGAAGCAGACGTGGCGCTCGGGATTGTCCTGCGCGATCCGCAGCGCATCGAGCGGCGAATAGACCATGCGGATATCGTGGCCGCGCGCCTTGAACTCGAGCGGCGTCCCGCGCGTCCCCGGCACGCGCATCATATCGCCGAAGCACGCCAAGATCACCTCGGGATGCTCCGCGATCGCGAGCCCGTCGTCGACCCGGCCGGTCGGCAGCACGCAGACGGGGCAGCCGGGCCCGTGGACCAACTCGAGGTTCGCCGGCAGAATGTCGGCCAAACCGTGGCGATAGATCGCGTGGGTGTGTCCGCCGCACACTTCCATGATCCGGTAGTGGTGCGCCGGATCGACCGCGCGCGCAATCTCGCGCGCAACGTTGCCGATCAGGGTCGGGTCGCGAAACTCATCGACGTACTTCATTTGAACAACGGGGCGGCGTGCCCCCCGTTCGCCCCCGGGCCGCCACTCGCCGGCCCCGCGTCGCTTCGCTCCTCGTGGAACAACGGGGCGGCGTGCCCCCCGTTCCCCCCCGGGCCGGCACTCGCCGGCCCGTTGGGTCCCAACGTTGCCGGAGATGAGACTGCGCGGTCGCGCGGCACCTCGCCGAAGGTGTAGCCGCGCACCTCGTCGATCGCAAGCTGGTCTTCGCCGAGCGCTTGGAGCATCCGCAGTTGGTCGCGCGCTTGCTCTTCGCCGATCTTGCTGAGCGCGAAACCGACGTGAATCAAGATCCAGTCGCCGACCTCGAGTGGCGCGTCGGCCAGCAGGCCGACGTTGACGTTGCGCTTGACGCCGCCCACGTCGACCCGCGCGAGCAGCGGCTGCTCGGCGGAGAAGTCGACGATCTGTCCCGGGATCGCAAGGCACATGGCGTCATCCGTCCTTTCGGGTCGCGACCATCCGCAGCTCGACGGCGACGGTCGGTTCCACTTTCAACATCAGCACCTTGGGAGGCTGCAAGCCGAAGTCGCGCACGTCGACCGTCAGCTGCCCGCTCACGGTTAGGCGGGTATCCTCGCGCACGATCGCAAGCTCGCCTTGGTAACGCCGGCTCCGCCCGACGAGCGTGATCTCGCCGCTCGCGAGGTAACGTCCGGGCGCCGAGCCGGGCCCTAGTTCCCGCAGGTCGGCGGCGAGCGTGGGAAAGCGGCGGCTGTCGAGCCACTTAGCCGTCTGCCCGTCCTGCAACGCGTTGCCGGTGCGCAGGCGTTCGACCGGCAGCTCGAGGTGCATCGCCGGCGCAGGGTCGGCAAGCGGCGCGCCGCTTGCATCCCAGGCGATCGCGGCGGACCCGCTCATTCCGTCGCCTTTGCCATGAACCGGATGGAGCGTGGTGCGCGCGGTGAAGCCCAGGCTCGAATTCGCACCGTCGACGACGTATTGCTCGAGCGTTGCCGTCTCGGCCACCTACATCGACCGCAGCCGTGCGTAACGCGTGAGGTCGCTCACGAGATTCTGCACGAGCCCTGGGCCCGATTCCCCGAAGAAGCCCATCGCCATCGTGAGCACCTGCTTGGCGAGCGGCGGCTGGCCCGACATCGCCCGCAGCGAATCGTAGCGGGTGAAGTCTTTCTTGAGCCCGTCGAACTGCTGATCGAGCGCGAGCACCGCGCCGAAAGCGGCGGCTCCCAGGATCAAACCTCTGACCATGTCGTCTCCTTTGCGTGAGCGTGAGATGGGGAGAAAAACTCTCGTGCGAGCCGTTCGACCGTGCGCAGCGCCGGCTCGAGCGCCGCATTGACCGCCGGCGAAAGCCCGATCCCGTCGTCGACCGTGGCCGGCTCGCAGCCGACCAGCAGCAGCGGCGGCGGCTTCCCTTCGAGCAAACGCACGAAGCCGAAGACGCTGCGCAGATCCATGCGGTGCGCATCGGGATCGCCGCCGACGACGTTCGGATCGGGTTCGATCACGCTGATCGTCCCCGGCGTGGCGCCGCGCGAAACCGCATCGATCAGAATCGCGCGCTCGTAGCCGCACAGCAACTCGTAGGCCAGATGCAGGCCGCGAATCCCGAAATCTTCGACCTTGACGTCGAGATCGTCCAGCGAGCGCGCCGCGAGCAGACGGCGCAGCACTTCCGGTCCGAAACCGTCGTCGCCGAAAAAGATGTTGCCGACGCCTGCCACCAAGAGCCGCGCGCTCATCGGACGGCATCTCCGGCCGCGACCGGCTCGACTTCGTCGGGATCGAAGAAGAACGAGCGGCCGTACCACTCGTGGTATTCGCTGGCGGGATCGTCCTCGACCGTAACGGCGACGTAGAAGCGGTCCTCGAGGTCCTGATGGATCGCCTGCACTCGCGCCAGCTTGCCCACGAGGAAGCGATCCCAAATGTCGGCACGGCGCTGCGGCCGCAGGCGCACGAGCGAGCCCTTCGCCACTTTGGTTCCGCCGACGAACACGCAGTCGAACGCCGGCAGGTCGAGTTGCGCAAAGGGATCGCTCCCGAAGCGCTCGAGCGTGCCGTCGTGCAGCTCGCCGATCCGCTCGGCCGAGAGGCGCTCGGCGCGCTCGACGATCGCGCGCGCGCGCGGATCGGTCGCGCGCGCCTCCGCGCGCTCTTCGTCGCTGAGCGAGAGGACGCTCAGGTGCAGCAGCTCGTCGATCTCGGTCGCATCGAAGGCGTCGCCTTGGGTCTTGGCCGAGACTTTCGGAAAGTCGTAGAGGATGATCGGTGCGGCGAGCGCGACCGTGGAGGCGTGCTCGTCGGGCGCCGGCTCGCCCGCAAGCACCAGCCACAACCCGTTCGGCTTGGCGCCGTCGACCAGCGCACGCGCGTCGTCCGGCGGATCGATCGTCGAGAGAATCCGGCCGCCCCGAACGGCGAGCAGCACGTGCGCCGAGAGCAGCGCCGCTTCGAGCGCCGCGTCGCGCGAGCTACCCTCAAGGGCCGCGCCGGTGTTCTCGAGCGCAATCCGCAGGCTGCGATACGCGCCGCTGGGGCTCGCGCTCGCAACGATGCGCCCGCGCAGCGGAGCCCAGCGGCGGACGAGCGTGCCGACCGGCGTACCGTCCGCGGCGGCGAGCGGCTCGCGCGCCTCCCCGCCCGCGATCTCGAACGGCAGCTCGCGTTCGAACGCAGCGCCGAGCGCGAGCGCGAGGTCGAAGGTCCGTTCGCTCGCCTCATCCCACGGAAGGTAGGCGAGCCCGTCGACCGCCAGC
>JBOHTX010000015.1:0-17403 GCA_050733855.1 Vulcanimicrobiaceae bacterium | reverse complement strand
ACCCAGGATGCAACGCGTCGGCCAACGAGGCGAGTCTCAAAGCCGCGGCCTTCGCACCGTTCCCCACGAGCGCTCCCCCGTAGGAAACCGCACTGCGCTTTTGGCGCTTAGCACGGATGCGCCGCTTTTCACGAGCGAATCGCGGATGGAGCGCGAATGTCTTCGGGTACGATGTTTGCTTGGCTGGTTGCATGCAGCCTGATGTTCTTCGCACTCAACTCGTGCTCGGGAGGTGGCGGCGCGTCGCGAACCGCGAGCGCCGGCACGCTCGACGTTCGTCGTACCGATGGGAGCTCGCCCTCGGGGCCTGCAACGACGCGTGCGGGTTCGGCAGCCGGGGTGGGGGCTGGCCAGATCAGGTACAACCTGACGCAAGCTTGTATCGACCATCGGACCTACACCAATAGCGGACTGCCCAAGACCGGCGCCGCGCCGCACGGCGAAGGCGAGTTCGATCTCGACGGCCTCGACCGGTCGTATTGGGGCGGCATTCGCACCCGTCAAGATCCCGTTCCGAACTCCGGCAACTCCTGGGGGCCGGGCTTCGAAGCCTCGTTTGGCCGCTACCAGTACGACACGTATTTCGGCGACTCGAGCGACGGCTCCGGCAACGACCCGTTTTACGTCGGCCGCGATACCGCGGTCGCGGGCTCTCCGAAGGGCGTTCGAATCGAGGCTATCCCCATGCCGAGCTCCATGAAGGACAACCCCACCTTCGGCGGCGGCTACACGGCCTCGAACACGACCGCGACCACGATCTCGCCCGCTGCGGGCGGGACCTTCGCGATCCCCGTCGCGAGGCCCGACGCGGTTCAGCAGGGCTGGAAAGTTGGGATCGGCCGCCCCGCAAAGACCGGCGGGAGCCCCAAGGACGACCCGCAGGGCGTCGTCTTCCTCGGGACCGTCACCGCCGGCGGCTGCATGGTCAGCTCCTCGACCGGCGCCTGCACCGGCGGCACCAAAACGCTCGTGATCTCAGGCGTGCACTATTTCGAAGGCGGCCCCGGCGTCACGATCCCGAGTGGCACCGACGTTCAAGCCTGGGACTTCCCCAACTACTACTCGGGCGTCCTCGATACCGACATCACCCAAGAGTACGGCTTCTTCGTCGCGCGCCTGCGTCTGCCGCAGCCCAAGCCCGCGCTGTCGCCCGCCTGGTGGATTCTCGAATCCGGCGGCGTCGGCGAAAACCCACCGAAATCCGGACCGGGTCACCTGACCCGCTCCGAATGGGACATCGAAGAGATGTTCGCCAACGACTACGGCTACAACCTCAACGCCGGCAACATCCTCTGGAACTCGAGTTCGTCGGGCCCGTGGCATTCCTACGGATGCGGCCTGAACTGCTCGAACCCGCCCACCGCTAAAGCAACCGGCGTCTATCCGTGGCCAAGCACCGAGACGGCCAACTTCAACCAGGCCTATCACGATTACGGCCTGCTCGTCTCGCCCGGCGGTCCCTCCTTTCCGAGCGTCGCGAGCCGCGGCGGCGTCTTCACGGAGAACGGCAACCCGTATCGGGGTACGACTTTCTACCTCGACGGCAACCCGATCCCGGGGCACGTCGGCGGCCCCGACCTCACGCAAGGTTCCGGCGACAAGGAACTGATGGCGATGTTCCAAGTCGCCGCGCCCGGTACGTTCCTCGACGGCAAAGGCCAAGGCCTGAGCGATCCTTTCCCGGAGTACGATTGGGTGCAGTGGATTCGCGCGTACGTCCCGACCGGCGGCGCCTGCTGAGCTAGGGCACGCGCTCGGCTCAGCCTTGCGGCAAAATGCCGCCCGCCGCGACATAGGTCTAAAGTCCCGTCCCGGCCATCCGATAAGTTTTCTTGACCAACCATCCCGGGACGGAGCAAACGTGTACGCACGTACGACGCTTTCTTGGCTGTTCTCTTGTGGGTTGCTGTTTGCAGGGCTTGACGCGTGCTCCGGGGGCGGTGGCGGCGGCTCGACGCCGGTTCCAGTCGGCTCGATCACGCCCGGAGGTCACGGCGGCGGCAGCTCCTCGGACCCATCGCCGACGCCGGGGGCCACGACCGGCCAAATCAGCTACAACCTGTCCCAAGCCTGCGTCGATCACAAGCTCCTCGCCAACAGCGGCCTGCCCAAGAGTGCCGCTGCTCCGCACGGCGAAGGCGAATTCGACCTCGACGGGCTCGATCGCAGCTTTTGGGGCGGGGTCAAGACGCGCACCACGCTCGTGGCGGGGCAATCGAGTCCCGTCTCGTGGGGGCCAGGCTTCTATCAGTCCTGGGGTCGCTTCCAGTACGACACCTACTTCGGCGACTCGAGCGACGGTTCGGGATACGACCCGTTCAGCGTCACCGTCGATCCCACGTCCGGCGTGCAGGCGCTCTCGATCGAGGCGATGCTCATGCCGCCCTCGATGAAGGACAATCCGCACTACGCGAGCGGCTACACGGCCACGAAGCTCACGGCGAACATCGTCTCTCCGCCCGTGGGCGGTTCGGTCACCTTGCCGGTCGCCAACCCCAACGGCGGCACACAGATGGGTTGGCTCACCGGAATCGGCCGCGGGCCGAACCCGCCGGCCGGCGGGTCGCCCGAAGACGACCCGCAGCGCGTCGTCTTCATCGGCACCGTCACCGCGGGCGGCTGCACGGTCAACGAATCGACCGGTGCCTGCACGGGCGGTTCGAGCAACGTGACGATCTCGAACGTGACGTACGACGAGGGCGGACCGGGCGTCACGATCCCGAGCGGCACCGATGTACAGGACTGGGACTTCCCGGCCTACTACTCGGGCGCCCTCGACACGAACATCGACCAAGAGTACGGCTTCTTCGTGGCGCGCATTCGCCTGCCGCAGCCCGCGCCGGCCCTCTCGCCCGCCTGGTGGATGCTCGAAACGGGCGGCACCGGAACCAATGGCGGGCAACTTCTGCGCAGCGAATGGGACATCGAAGAGATGTTCGCCAACGACTACGGCTACGCTGATCTCAACGCTGGCAACATCCTCTGGAACAGCGGGAATCCGGGATGGTACTCGTACGGCTGCGGCCTCTCGTGCAGCTCTACGAACAACCAGTTTGCAAGCGGCGCGACGGGCGCCTATCCCTGGCCGAGCACCGAGACGACCAACTACAACGCGGGCTATCACGATTACGGCGTGCTGATCTCGCCGCCGACGAGCGGCACGCCGCCCTTCCCGACCAACTATTCCGGGAGCTACGGGGTCTACGTCGAGAACAACAACCCCTACGGCGGCACGACCTACTATCTCGACGGTAACCCGATCGCCGGACACGTCGGCGCACCGGACCTCACGCAGGGGTCCCCCGACAAAGAGTTGATGGCGATGTTCCAGGTCGCCGCGTCCGGCACGTTCCTCGACGGCAACGGCCAGGGGCCGAGCGACCCATTCCCCGAGTACTACTGGCTCCAATGGATGCGCGTCTACGTCCCGACCAGCGGCTCGTGCTAGTCTTCCGTAGCCCGCGAATGTAAGAGAAAGCGCACGCAGAACGGCGGCGGCGGGTCGGCGCGAGCGGTGCGCCGAAGCGCGCGCTCCGTGCACTCGCAACTGGCTGAATCTGCGCTTCGCAGCGAAGGCGTGGTCGGCAACTTGCGCTTCCATCACCTCGGCGTCGCTTGCCGCGATCTCGACGCCGAAGAGGCAGGTTTCGCGATGCTCGGGTACGTGCGCGAGGGCCCCGAGTTTGCCGATCCCACCCAGGGCATCTGCGGACGATTCCTGATCGGACCGGGTCCGCGGCTCGAACTTCTCCGAAACCTTGGAGAACCCGGCGTTCTGAGCGATTGGATCCGCAAGGGTGTGCGCTTCTACCATCTCGCGTACGAAACCGATGCGCTCGAAGATTCCGCTGCGGCGCTGGTCGCGGCCGGGGCCAAACAGGTCGCCGCCGCCGTCCCGGCGGTGGCCTTCGCGGGCCGCCGCATCGCGTTCTACATGCTCCGCAACCTCACACTCGTCGAGCTGATCGGACCGTGATCTCGCAGACGGCGCCCGAGGCGGAACTCGCGGCGACGGTCGCAGCGCTCGTGCGCAGCGCGCTCGTGGGTTCGGATGCGCGCGGTGCGCGCCGTGCGCTCGCGGCGCTCGCCGCACTCTCGCCCGAGAATGCGCTGGCCCTCGCCGGCGAGCGGAGCGATACGCTCGTCGCGTCGCTCGGAGCGGCACCGTTCGCGGCAGCGGTGGGCGATGCGCTCCGCAACCTCGCTGACGGCGATGCCTCGCGCGCGGTGGTCGTCGGCATTTTGGAACGCGTCGGCGAGTGCCTCTCCGGCGACGACGCGTCCGCTGCGCTCGCGAGGCTCGGTCCGCCCTTCGATGCCGAAATGCGCGCGCTGCTCGAGAGGCTGCTCGTACGCCGGCCGGCCAGCGCCGGGCTGCTGCGGCTGGCTGTCGAGGACGCGCGTTGCGAGGGTGAGGCGGAACGGCTCGACGGTCTCGCAAACCGGCTCGCGCTCGCCGACCCTTCGGTCGCCACGGTCTCGCACGTGTATCGTCTTCGCAAGGAATTTCCGAGCGAAGCCGGGCTTCCGATCCGCATCGCGCTCGCGAGCTCCTTTACGGTCGACCACCTGGTACCGTACGCCGACCTCTCGTGCCGCCTCGCCGGCCTTCGGCCCCACCTCTACGTTTCGCCGTTCAACTCGTGGGCGCGCGACGTGATCGACGAGCACTCGGCGTTGCGCGCGTTCGAGCCGGAGATACTATTCCTCGCGGTCGCACTCGACGATCTCGTTCCGGCACTCGCCGGCTCGCTCCCAAGCGAGGCGCTCGAGCGCCTCGGCGACGAAGCGCTCGAACGCGTCGTTGCGGTCGCGCAGCGGTATTGCAGCTGGTCGCAGGGGCGTCCGCTCGTGGTGCACGCGTTCCACTCCGCGTTCGCGGCACCGGAGGGGATCCTCGACGGTCGCTTTACTCCCTCGCGAGCGGAATGGATCGCATCGCTCAACGCCCGCCTGGCGACGGCGTTGCGCGCGTTGCCGAACGCGTTGCTGCTCGACCTTACCGCGGCCGCGTCGGTCGCCGGCGGTTCCCTCGAGGACGAACCGAAACTTCGCCACCTAGCCGGCATGCGGCTGCCGCCGCGCGCCCTCGCCGGCATCGGGCGCGCGTACGCGCGCTATGCCGCGCCGGCGCGCGGCCTCGTGCGCAAGTGCGTCGTCCTCGATCTCGACAACACGCTCTGGGGCGGCGTTCTCGGGGAAGATGGCCAGGACGGTATTCGCCTCGGCGAGGGGGCACCCGGCTCCGAGTTCGTCGAGTTTCAACGCTATCTGCACTCGCTCGCAGAACGCGGAATCCTGCTCGCGATCAATTCGAAGAACAACGCTGACGAGGCGCTGGCCGCCATCCGCTCGCACCCGGCGATGATCTTGCGCGAAGCCGATTTCAGCGCGATGCGAATCAACTGGCAGCCCAAGCCGGACAACATGCTCGAGCTGGCGCGCGAACTGAACATCGGGGTCGATTCGCTCGTCTTCATCGACGACAATCCCGAGGAGCGCGAACGGATGCGCCGCTTGCGCCCCGAGGTGCTGACGGTCGAACTGCCGCGCGACCCCGCGCTCTATCGCGCGACGCTCGAGGCGCTGCCGCAACTGCAGGCACTCGCGATCACGAACGAAGACCGTGGGCGAGTCGATACCTACCGGACTGCGCGGCTGCGCGAGCAGTCGAAGCAGAGCGCGGGCAGCGTCGACGAGTACCTGCGTTCGCTCGAGATCCGGATCGAGATCGCGCGCGCCGAGCGAGGGGCCTTCGCACGGGTCGCGCAGCTTTTCGCGCGGACCAATCAGTTCAACGTCACCACGCGCCGCTACGAGCTTGCCGACATCGAACGCTTCGCCGCCGACCCCGCGCTGCGCTTGTGGGTGCTGCGCTCGCAGGACCGATTCGGCGAGCACGGACTGGTCGCCGTGACGCTGGTGCGCTGCGTTGCGCAGGTCTGGACGCTCGACAGTTTCCTGATGAGCTGTCGCGTGATCGGCTACGGGATCGAGACGGCGCTGCTCGCGTTCGTCGCGGAACGGGCGCGTGCCGCCGGCGCCGCACGCCTCGAAGGCGAGTTCGTGCCGACCGCCAAGAACGCGCCCGCCCGCGAGCTGTTCGCGACGCACGGCTTCAGGCGCGATGAACGCGCATCGGACGGCGATGTCGCGAACGTCGAGCGGCAGCGCTGGACGCTCGCGCTTGCGGGCGCGGGCGAACCGCTCGTGCCGCCGTGGATCGCGTTGCAGGCGAATGGCGCCTGAGGCCGTGGTCGCGCGGGTCTTCGGATGCGTGCCGGCCCAGATCGACGACGACAGCTCGCCCGCGAGCGTCCCCGCCTGGGATTCGCTCGGCCACGTCACGCTCGTCATCGAGCTTGAATCGACCTACGGCGTCTCGTTCTCGCCGGAAGAGACGATGACGCTGACGAGCGTCGGCGCGATCAAACGCGCCTTGACGGCAGCGGGAGCCGCGTGGTAGCGGCCGCGAGCGCGGCGCTCGAGGTGCGGCCGGTGGAGGCCGGCGACTTCGGGACGATCTATCCGCTCCTGTGCGAGTTTCGCAACCGCAAGATGTCGCGCGGCGACTGGCGGCGGATGCTCTTCGATTACCCCTGGGCCGCCGAGCGCGAACGCGGCTACGCCCTGTTCGCCGGCGGCGCGGCGGTCGGGTTTCTCGGTACGATCACTGCGCGCCGCCGGCTCGCCGGGCGCGAGCAGATCGTCTGCAACCCCTCGTGTTGGTTCGTACGCGAACCGTATCGCCACGCGAGCATGCTGCTGCTGAAACCCGTGCTCGCACGGCGGGACCACACGATCGTCAACCTCACCCCGACGCCGCGTTCGTACGAGATCTTCGTCAAATTCGGCTTTCGCGAACTGGAGCGCGAACAGGTATTGCTGCCGCCGCTCGCATCGCCGCTCGGCTTGCGCGGCTCGTTCGCGTGCGTCGAGTCCGATTCGCCGCTCTCCGAATCGGAACGCGAGATCCACCGGCAGCTCGCCGGATTTCCGGGAACGTGCGAACTGGTGCTGCGCGACGGCGCACGGAGCACCTACCTGATCGCAAGCCGCCTGCGCTATAAGCGGATGCGCTTCGCCGAACTGCACTACGTCGGCGACTTGTCGTTTTTCTGGGAACACCGGGCGCTGGCTCACCGTGCACTGTTCGCGGCGCTCGGCTGCGCAGCGCTTGCGCTCGACGGCCGCTTCGCGCAGGGCCGCCGCCCGCCGTTCGCGCTACGTCGGCCCGCGCGCCGGCTCTATCGGCCGCTGGTCGAGCAGACGGAACCGCACGAGGTCGACAATCTCTTCTCCGAGCTGCTGACCTTGCGCGTGTGAGCACGCTCCGCCGCTCGCTCTCGGCTCCCGCCAACGCCGTCGCGCGAACGGCATTGCGGCCGTTGCCGCTCGCGTTCTGGAAGGCCGTCTTCCCGAAGGACGTCGTCGCGCTCTGCTATC
This sequence comes from Vulcanimicrobiaceae bacterium, assembly GCA_050733855.1. Classification (GTDB taxonomy): domain Bacteria; phylum Vulcanimicrobiota; class Vulcanimicrobiia; order Vulcanimicrobiales; family Vulcanimicrobiaceae; genus JBOHTX01. The sequence goes on along the minus strand of JBOHTX010000015.1, from coordinate 9,957 downwards.
ACGCGATCAGCGACGAGCGGCTACCGCACGTTCGCCTCTACCCGTACAAGACGCCGCAGCAGTTCCGCGACGATCTGGACTCGCTCGACGGCCGTTTCGTGACCTATCGCGAGCTCCTCGAGCAGCGGCTGCGCGGGGCGGCGCCGCGCCGCAACGCGGCCTTCGTCACCTTCGACGACGGCTTCGCGGAGTGTTTCGGCGTCGCGCGGACGATATTGCTCGAACGCCGGATCGACGCGGCCTTCTTCATCACGACCGATTTCATCGACGACCGGCGGCTGTTCTTCGAATCGGCACTCTCGCTCTGCATCGACCGCGTTGAACACGCGCCGAGCGCCCAGGTCGCCGACTGGCTCCGCCGGCTGCAGCGCGCCCGACTAGGGCGCGATCCGGCATCGCGCGCGCTCGCCCGCAGCAGGTTGCGCGACCTGGGAGTGCGCGGCTCCGGCCGGCCCGCCAGGGGGCGCCTGATTCGGCGGCTCATGGGACTCGGCGCCCACAACGTCGCCGAAATCGAGCGCGCGTGCGAGCTCATCGGGATCGACGGCGCGCCGCCGCCCCTCGAGCGACGGCGCTTCGTGACCGCGGCACAAGTGCGCCGGCTCGCCGACGACGGCTTTACGGTCGGCGCGCACGGCCTCGGACATCGCAACCTCCAGGGGCTCTCTCCGCGCGAAATCGAGGACGAGATCGTCCGCTGCTGCACGCGGGTTGCAGAGCTGACCAATCGCGCGCGGGTACCCTTTGCCTTTCCCTACAGCGGATTGCAGGTCGACCGTGGCTTTCTCGGCGACCTCATGCAGCGTCACCCGGTGATCGAGCTGATCTTCGATTCGGGAGGGCTGCGGCGCGACCCGCCATTCGTCGTCAACCGCGTCTTCGCGGACCATCCGCCGCGCGGCAGCCGCTCGGAGATAGCCGATTTACTGCGGAGTTCGTGGACGATTCCCTCGGCCTGGCACCGGGGCACCTAGCCCGAGCCGCTGCCGCGCGACCAGCAGGCAAAAGGCCGCGTTTCCGAACAGGTAGCGCCGCCACAGCCGGCGCGGCTCGGCGAGCGCGCGGAACAGCCACTCGAGCCCGCAGCGCTGCATCCAGCGCGGCGCGCGCGCGACCACGCCGCCGACCAACTCGAAGCTCACCCCGATCCCGAGTGAGACCGGCACGCCCAGCCGCGTACGATGGCGGAGCATCCACAGTTCCTGCTTCGGCACGCCGAGCCCGACGAAGAGCAGGTGCGGACGCGCAGTTGTGATCGCTGCGCAGATGCGCTCGTTTTCCGTCTCGCTCGCCTCGAAGCCGAGCGGCGGACAGTACGAACCGCAGACGACGAGCGAGGGATGACGAGCGCACAGGACGCGGGCCGCGGCCTCGGCTGCACCGGGTCGGCCGCCGAGCAGAAAGACGCGCAGCCCGCGCTCGGCTGCCCGCGCGCAGAGCGCCTCGAAGAGATCGGTGCCGTTGACGCGCTCGGGCAAGCGTTGCCCGAGAACCCGCGCTGCCCAGAGCAGCGGAACACCGTCGGCGACGACGAGGTGCGCGGCCCGGTACGCTTCTCGCAGCGCCGCGTCGCGCTGATAGGTGACGACGTGATGCGCGTTCGGCGTGACGACGAAAGCGGGTTCGCCCGGCGCTTGCGCGTAAGCTGCGATCTCGTCGACGACCTCTCGGAAGCGCAGCGGGTCGATCGCGACCTCGGCGATCGAGACGCGCGGCTGGCGTCCGCCGCCGCTCACGACGTCAGGGGTAGTTCGACCGGCATGGCCACCGGGCTCGCGCCTGCCGGAACCGCGGGCTTCGGCGCGACCACAACCGCCCGGAGCGGGTAGAGCGCCGCTGCCACGAACAGCATCCATTCGAGCGTGTTGAAGCTGCCGAAATAGGTCTCGGTGTAGCTTCCGATCACGAGGTAGAAGATGATCGCGGGCGACCAGACGAGCACCGGTTCCGCGCCGCGCCAGAACGCCGAGAGCCCGCGCGCGAATGCGGAGAGGACCGCCAGCACGAGCACCGCGACCCCGGCAAAGCCGGTGTCGAGCGCCGTCTGCAGAAAGCTATCGTGCGCGTGATACGGGCTCCAGCCACCCGCTTGGATGACGTATTGCGAGAGCGCGGCGGTCCCTTCGGTCGAATGGAAGAAGGCGCCATATCCGTAGCCGAGATACGGGCGCTTGGCGATCGCCTCTTCCAGGTAGGGCCAAAAGTCGGTTCGGCCGGTCAGCGAATCGCTGCGGCCCGCGATCGCGGCGACCGTATCGACGTTGAGGCCGAAGACGAAGACGACGCCGACGAGTGCGAGCAGGCCGATCAGAATCGGCGCCTGCGACATGCCGCGGTACTTTCCTGGACGGGCCGCAAGCAAGCCGATCGCGAAGATGAGCGTTGCGACACAATCGACCGATGCGGTCGCCGAGTGCGAACCGACCAGCAACGCGACGCATAATCCGAGGCTGCCGAGCGTAAAGAGCGTCCGCCGCGGCGTCGCCGTCAGGTTGACGATCGCAAGCGTGATGATCGCTAGCGCCATCGCCGCGCCGAGCGTGTTCTTGTCCTGGAAAAGTCCGTCCCACGGGCCGCTGCCCCAAAACATCCTGCCGTGACCGGGCGCTCCGAAGATGAGCGCGAGACTCATCAGGGCCATCGCCACCGCCGCCGACATCAAAATGCCGAGCAGTTCGCCGAGCGGAAAGCAGGCCACGAAGTAGACGCCGATCAGCGTCGTCCCGGCCAGTTCGAAGGCGTTCTTGAACGTCAGGAACGGCTCGATCGACCAGACGGCCGAAGCGGCGGAAAGTCCGACGAACAGCACGAGCCAGCGCGAGCGGCGCAGCAGCGGTCCGCCGCTGCCGCCGAGCTTCATGAGGCGCCGGGCTGCGACCAGGTATGCCAAACTCCAGACGATCTCGCTGAGCAGCGAGCCGGCGGACGGGTCATACGCATTGAGGAGCCCGAATTTCCCCTGCAGCGGGATCAGCACCGTCAACATGATCATGACGAACGCGATCTGCGCGTCGCGTTTCCGACTAGGCGGCACGTTCGCTTCCTCCGTAATGGCGCGGGTGGTATCCGACCAGGCCGGCGAGCGTTCCGAGGCCGCGAGCGACGCTGCACATCGCCTGCACGGCGCCGGCGCGACCCTCCCGGACGAGCCCAGGCAGGAAGGCAAGGCAGCCTTCGGCAATGCGCGCGGCGCCCTTGAGCGCCCGTAATGCGAGCGAGCGCGGCGTGGGCGTAAGCACACGGTCGCAGAGCGCCAGATGGCTGCCGCGGCGGAAGTTCATCGCGAGTACGTAACGCACGGTTCCCCGCGAGTCTTCGACGATCTCGGGTGCGGCCGCCCCCGCGGCGTAGCGAAAGGCCGCGCCGGCGCGGCGCAGGGTTCGAAAAAAGAGCAGGTCTTCGCCGCCGGCGCGGTCCAGGCGGGCGTCGAAGCGGACCCCGAGCCGCCGCACGAGCGCGAGGCGCAGCAGGCAGTTGCCGCTGTAACCATCCTCGAGCAAGGCCCCGTCGGGGTAGCGGGGCGGCTCGAGAAAGCGCCCGCGCCGGAGCCATTCGGGCGCTCCCGGCGCCAAGACGCTCGGAACGGGTCCGAAGACGGCGTCGGCGCAGGTCGCTGTTTGCATGCGCAACAGCTCGCCGAGCCAGCCAGGGGTCGGCGACTCGTCGTCGTCGAGCATCGCGAGGAAGTCGTAGCGCGCCAGCGCGTATTCCAAAATAGCATTCCTGACCTGCGCCAAACCGCGCCTGCCGACGACCGTATACGCGAGCGGAAACGGAAAATTGCGCGCCAGCGTCGCCACGACCGTTTCGGCCGTGCGCGCGGCGTCGTTGTCGGCGACCAGCGCCTCGACCAGCGCGCCGCGCGGGACCGCGAGCAGGCCGATGCCGGCGAGGACGCGAGCGAGCGGTTCGGGGCGCCGGAAGGTCGGGACGGCGACGCACACACGGATCGTTTCAGCCATAGCCGAGCTCAAGGTTCGCGCTTGCGAGCGTGCGCCGCCAGCGGCGCTGGAGCGCCAAGCGATAGTAGCCTTGCACCGCAAGCCGGCCCACGAAGAGCAGGTTGATACCCGTCTTCGCAAATATCCAGGCCAGCCGGCCTTTGAGCCCGCGCACCAGATCGCGCAGCTCGAGTTCCGCCAGCATGCGACGGGCGCTCCGGTTGAATCCGTACATCAAGAAGCAGCAGCAGAGCGAGCGCAGCACGTTGCGCCGAAAGCGCTCGGCCTGCTCGGCGCTCAACAGTTCGCGAACGTCGGCGACGATCGAGAGTTCTTCGCTGCGGGCACGCTCGTAATCGCCGAGCAGCCGGCGGAACTTCCCCGCAGTCGATTGCCGGTAGACGACCAGGCGCCGACCGGTCGGGTAGATCGGAAAATGCCGGCTGGCGCGCAGAATGAACTCGTAGTCCTCGTGGTAGCGCTGCTCGTTGAAACCGCCGAGCGTCTCGAAGACCCGACGGTCGAACAGGCACAGGCTCGGCATCAAGAAATCCTCGCCGTCGACGAGCACGTCGAGCAGGTCGCCCTGGTGGCGCCGCAAGCGCGGTTCGTGCAGCAGCCGGCCCGCGTCGTCGACCGCGAAATACGAGCTGTACGCAATCGCCGGCGCCCGTTGCGCCTCGAGCACGGCCAGCTCCGCCGCAAGCTTCCCCGGAAACCAGCGGTCGTCGGCGTCGAGCAACGCGACGTACCGACCGCGCGCGCGCGCGAGCCCCAGATTGCGTGCCGCCGCCGTTCCGCGGTTCGGTTGGCGCAGCACGCACAGCCGCGCGTCGCCGAGCGCCTCGACGACCGCCGCCGAGCGGTCGGTCGAGCCGTCGTCGACCACGAGGACTTCGAGGTTCGCGTGCGTCTGCGCGAGCGCCGAGCGGACCGCACCGCGCACGTAGCGTTCGCCCTGATAGACCGGGATTACGACCGAGACGAGCGGCGCGCTCACCGCCACGCCTTCTGCACGCGCAGCGCGAAGCGGCTCGAAAGCCGACGGACGCGCGAGAGGTTTAGCAGTGCCGACGCAATCCCGAAGGCGAGGACGCCCGCGACGAACGCCTCGATCACGCCCGCGACGTGCAGGCGGTCGGGGACGAGCAGGATCGCCGCGACCATGACCGCGGTGGCTACGGTCGTCTTGAGCCAGGCCATGACCGGAATCGGGGTGTGGACGACCCGCCGTGCCCACACGATCGCGATCGCGAGGCCGAGCGCTTCGCTCCCGGCGACCGCCGCGGCCGCACCGACCGCTCCGAAGCGCGTGATCAGCGGAATGCTCAGCGCGCAGGTGAGAAAGCTCCGGATTCCCGTCGTGATCGCGACCGGACGGGTGTTCATCGCGATCTCGAAGGCCTGCTCGAAGTAGTTGCCGCGAATTCCCGTAAACAGCGCGGTGCTCGTCGCGATCGCAATCAGGAGCGGGGCATCGAGGCGAAAGCGGTAGCCGAGATACAGGTGCGAAACCGAGGGGGCCAGGACCGCGAGGCCGGCGGCCGCCGGGAGCGCCACGCCGAAGACGAGCGCGGCATTGTGCCGAAGCTGCGCGGAAAGCTCCTCCTTGGTGCCGCGGTCGCGGATGCGGAAGGCGAGCGGCTGACCCGCCAGCGCCGCCGTCCCGACGAACACGCCGATCGACTGCTGCGCGAGATTCGTCGCCGCCGAGAAGATCCCGACCGCGCTTGCGCCCCATTCGAGATCGAGGAGGTAGCGCTGGAAGGTATCGGCCGCGTAACTCAACGAGCTGGCGCTCGAGGGCCAGCCGAAGCGCACGATCCGCGCGAAAATCTCCATGTCAAAGCGACCGCGCAGCGTCGGCCGCCATTCGCGCAGAGCGGCCAGCGCGGTCGCGTTCCCGAGTGCGAATCCCCCGAGCAGACCGGCCGCCTTGAGCCCGGCGTGGATGAAGAGCAGCGAGCAGACGATCGTCCCGAGCGCGCGCGCGAACTGCAGCAGGCCGTAGCCGACCACGTTGACGCGCGCCTGGAGCATCGTGACGTTGAGTTCGAACCAGCCGCTCGCAAGGGCGCAGCCGCCGGCGAGCGCATCGAGCGCGAGCGGCAGCGAGGGCTGGTAGAGCCGCAAAATCACGACCACCGCCGCGAAGATGACGAGCGACGTGAGCGCGAAGCAACCGGCGACCGTCGCAAGGTAGGCGGGTTCGTCCTCACCCTCGAGACTCGCCACCATCCGCAGCACCGAGACCCGAATCCACGCGTAGCCGACCGTCCCGATCAGGTACGCGGTGCTCAGCAGCAGCGCGTAGATGCCGAAGCTGCCCGGATCGAGCAGCCGGGTGTAGAGCGCGAGCCCCGCAAAGCCGATCGCCGCCGGCAGGATCCGGCCGATGAAATAGATCGGCCACTGCTTGAAGACTTGCACGGCTCCCGCTCAGAGGCCGCGGCCGCGGCCTTGCGTTCCGGGGGAGACTCCGCGCCGGCGGGGCGGTCCTTGGGCCTGCAGCATCAACGTCGACATCGTTTCGTCGCCGGCGGGGAGCCGACGTCCGGTGAGTCAGATTGGGGAACGGGAGCCGGGCGCCCTCGCGGTTATCCCAAAGCTAACGAAGGGCCGCGAGGGCCGGTTTCCCCCGGCGCCCGGGACCAACGGCCCGCAAGCACGGAGGGGACCCGAGCAACGCGTTGCCAATCTGGGGTGCAGGCACAATCCAGCGAGAGATTGTCTATGGTTTTCAACCGGGCGACGGAGCTGTTCTGCGACCTTTCCGGGCCGCTGGTGGCACGTGTCCCGTTGCGCCTCTGGCCGCGTCAGATCGGAGCGCTTCACGACGTCCACGTCCCGAGCAGGGTCGACCCCTATCCGGCCCCGACCCCCGCCGCGCCGGCCAACGTCAACATCGTCCTCGAACTGCTCGACCGCGTCCGCACCGTCGAGGGGGCGGTCGCCGAATGCGGGGTCTTTCGCGGAGCGACCCTGCTCGCCATGGCCCTCCACCTGCGCAACGCGCGTCGGAAAATCTACGGGTTCGACTCGTTCCAGGGCTTCGGCGAGACGATCGCGCCGGAACTCCATCCGGACCGCCAGGCAATCGATCCCAACGTGTCGGCAGGCGCCTTCACCAACACCTCGCGCCGGCTCGTCGCCGCGAAGCTGCGCCGCTTCTCGCTGACCAACGTCGAGTTGGTCGAGGGCTTCTTCGAAGAGACGCTCCCACGGTGTCGCGAGCCGCGCTTCGCGTTCGCCCATCTCGACGGCGACACGTATGCCGCCTATCGCACCTGCCTCGCCCATTTCTACCCACGGCTTACTCCAGGCGCGATCGCGTTGTTCGACGAATACAACGATCCCGCATGGCCCGGCTGCAAACAGGCCGTCGACGAGTATCTCGCCGACAAGAGCGAGAGGCCGCTCGCGATCTGCCGCGACAACTTCATCAAATACTACATCGTCAAGCAGTGAGCGAACACGCTGATGCCTCGCCCCGCTAGGCCGGCGCTCTCCCTCGAGCGCGACGTCCTCCTCTTCTTCGAGGATCGCGATCGCGATACGCTCCTGCGCGGCGACCGGCACCTGCGACGCCGGGTGCGCCGCTCGGTCGCGCCGCTGCGCGGGCAGCGCCAACGGGTCTCCGGCTTCGAGATGTCGTTCATCTTGTTGCGGCGCGCGCTCGAGGCGGCTGGCCGGCGGGTCCACGTCAACGCGCGTGCGCTCGCGCTGGCCAACCCCGAGTTTCCGATCGGTCTCTGCGGGTACACGCACGTCCTCGAGTACAACGACCTTCCGAATCCGGCCGTCCTGGGGCCCGGGATCCTCGATCACCCCAAGCAGCGGCCGGCGCTCTTCGACGATCCGCGCTACCGCTCGTACCTGGTGCTCTGCGAGTGGATGCGCGAGATGTTCGCGACCGTCTATCGCCGCGACACGCTCGATCTGTGGTTCGGCGGGATCGACCTCGCAATGTGGCCCGACGTACGGACGCACGACAAGACGCTCGACCTGCTCGTCTACGACAAGATTCGTTGGAACCGCGACTCGCTCGTCCCGCGCTTTCGCGAACCACTGCTCGCCGAGCTTCAGCGGCGGGGGCTACGCTTCGAGATCGTCCGCTACGGCGGCTACTCGCACCAGGATTTCAAGGGGCTGCTCGCGCGCAGCCGCGGAATGCTGTTCCTCTGCGAGCACGAGACGCAGGGGATGGCCTACCAAGAGGCGCTCGCGAGCAACGTCCCCGTGCTCGCCTGGGATCAAGGCTACTGGCTCGATCCGAACCGCGTCCTGTGGACCGCCGAGCCCGTCCGCGCGAGCTCCGTGCCGTACTTCGATCCGGCCTGCGGCGAGCGCTTCGCGATTCCCGAAGCGTTTGCACCGGCGCTCGAGCGCTTCCTCGAACGTCTCGACGGGTACGCGCCGCGCGCCTGGGTCGCCGAGCATCTCTCGTTCGCGGCCTCGGCTTCGCTGTATCTGAAGGCGTATTACGCCGCCGTGGCCCGCTGCTCCGTCGGCGCGTAGCGCCTCGCGGAATAGTCAGTGCGCGGCGGTGCGCTCGCGGGCGCGTTGCCGCAGGCGTTCGCTCGCGGTGCGGCGAGCCTCGTGGCTCGTTTCGCTGTAGCCTGCGATCGAGGCCGCGACGTCATCGTCGGGAAGCGCCGCCACGAAGGCATCGATCCCCTCCGGCGCAAGCGGTCCGGGGCCCCAGTAGGTGTGGCACCAGGAGCGCTCGTCGAGCCATAATGGAGCGTTCGCGAAGCCGAGTACTTTCTCAGCGTGCAGTCCGTAGAGCACCTGCTCGCCGACCAGCCGCGCACGCGCGTAGGCGACGTGCCACGCCGTTCCGCAGACGTCTTCGACGCGGCGGCGCGCGGCGCGCACCAGCTCGCGGTCCCAGCTGATCACGTTGCCGACGTAATCGGCGTGCGGCAGGGTATCCGGCGCGACCCGCAGCAGGCGCGCGACATTGCGGTTCCATTTCACGTGCGGCATCCCCGCGACGACGCCGCCCGGTAGCCGGTAGAGCCGGGTCCGTTCGGCGTTCGCGAAAAGCGACGTCTCGAACGGCCGCACGAAGAAGACGTCAGAATCGACGTTGACGGTGACGGGTTCGGCGACCACGTCGACCGCCGCGAGCTTGACGAGCTGCTGCACGAGCCAGCCCTTGAGCGGGATCGCCGCCCGCCGCGAGAACCACCAGCGGCGCGAATACGGCAGCCGACGCACGTCGCGCGGGATCACGTCTTCGATCGCGGCCACGATCGTGCGCGCGCTCTCGAGCTGCCGAAAGAGCGGCAGGTCGCAAGCGTCGACGAGCAGGTAGTGCCGGACTTCCGGCGGCGCGAACTCGAGGACGCTCTGGTTCAGCTCGCGGCAGAGCGCGAAGTCGCGCGCGAAGCTCGGCGTGACGATCGCGATCCCGGACGCGGGCACGCGGGCGTCGTTAGACCGAGCGCTTGCGTGCGGCGCCGGCGCCGTTGCGGCGAACGCTCCGTTTGCGTTCGCCGTTGGCGCGGCGCTCGAGCCCCGCGCGCCGGATCGGGACGACGCGAGCCCTGCCGTCGCGGGGAGCAGCCGCGTAGAGAGGGAGAGCCGGACGAAGCCGATCGCTGCCGGCAAGACCCGGCCGATGAGAGAGATCGGCCACTGCTTGAAGGCTTGCATCGCTCCCGCTCACGCTCCGCGATTGCAGCGAGGCTGACTAGCCAAAGGAGCACAGCGCCTCGAGTGCGATTCGTTGGTCTTGTAGCATCGCGTCGACATCGTTCGTCGCCGGCGGAGAGCCGGCAGCGAGCTAAGATTGGGGATCAGGCGGCGAGCGCCCTCGTCATATTTAGAAAAGCTAACGAGGCTGCCTCGGGCTTGCCTCCCAGCGCGAAAAGCGCCTGTCTTCGGCAAGATTGGGAGCGGCGGCTGCGCCAATCCTCTCGCGGGACGCCGTCCTTCGTCCTCGGGGGCAGCGACCGTAGGGACAGGACGCTGGAATCGAGACGAGGGATGACGACAACGCACTCCGGAG
>JBOHTX010000014.1:0-17485 GCA_050733855.1 Vulcanimicrobiaceae bacterium | reverse complement strand
CCGGCTCGAGCCGCCGCTGATCGTGAGCGCCGCCGAGGTCGCGCGGGCGCTCGCGGTCTTCGAGGCCGCGGTTGCGGTGGCGCGCGAGCGGCTCGGAGCGCTGACCGCGGCCGCGGCGACGGCCGCGGGATAGCGCGCGTGCCGTACTGCGAGACGTCGATCGAGATCGACGCACCGGCGCGTGCCGTCTACGAACTGGCCAAAGATCAGGAGCGCTTCCCCGAGTACATGCCCGATGTCGAGTCGGTGGAGGTGCTCGCGCGCGAAAGCGAGCGCGTGATTTCGCGCTGGAAGACGCTGGTCGAAGATGCGCCGATCGAGTGGACCGAAGAAGATCGCTACGACGACGCGACCACCACGATCACCTACCGCCTGATCGAAGGCGACCTCGATCGCTTCGAGGGTATCTGGCGTTTCGAGGACGGCGACGGGCGCACGCGCGTGACCCTCGGCGTCGAGTACGACTTCGGCGTCCCGACGCTCGCCGAACTGATCGGTCCGACCCTGCACCGCAAAGTCCGCGAGAACAGCGAGATGATGCTCGCCGCCCTCAAGATCGAAGCCGAACGCGCGCACGCGAACGGCTGAAGCGTCAGTGCGCCCGAAGAACTCGGGCGGCTTCGAGAATCGGGCGGTTACGCTCCGCGAACGGATTGACGATCCGGACCGCGGGTCCGCCGACCTCACGGATGCCGAACAGCCTTCCGTCTTGGAAATCTTCGCTCAGGAGCAACGAGCACTGGTTGAAACTCGCGGTCGCAACCAAAAGCGCATCCCAGTAGGGAACGTCGTGCTCGACGAGCAGTCGCATCGCGGAAAGGACCGCTCGATCATCCGAGGGGATCGTCGGAAAGACGTTCATGAGTTGCGTCAAGACGGCTTGCGCGTCGGCGTCCGTCATCAGTTTGCGACGCGTCAGAACTCGAAACGCCTCGCCGACGACTTGAAGGGGAAGCCGGAGAATGCCCTCTCCGTGAAGCATGATCTGTTGCGCGATCGCCCTCTTGGGCGGGGCGGCCTCGTCGAACGCGTAGATCACGACGTTCGAATCGATCGCGGTCAGAGGTCTACGCCGCGCTCGTGCAACGATTCGCGGGGCTCGGGCGTGTAGTGCAGGGGCCGCGAGTACTTCCGAAACAGCTCTTCAAGTCGTGCTCTCCTGGCTTCCGCATCGCGAACCGGCGGCTCGCGGACCAAGCGCGCCACGGGTTTGCCGCGTCGCGTGATGATGATGGTAACGCCGTCGCGCTCGGTCGCTGCGAGCAGCGCCGAGAACTGCTGGTTTGCCTCCCGTGCACCGACGTATTTGAGGCTCATAATAGTGACATAGTACAACGACTCGGATCTGCGGTCAAGACGCCGGCCACGGAAACCGTGCGCCCGACCGTGCAGCAGCGCCGCTAGACGTGCGCCTGCGCCTGGGACTGTTGTGGCTCGCGGGGATCGATCTGCGGTTGACGCTGCTTGCGATTCCGCCGCTGATTCCGCACCTGCATCGCGACTTGCCGCTCGACGAAACCGAGATCGCGCTGCTCGGCGGGATTCCGGTCTTGCTTTTCGCGCTCTTTGCGAGCGCAGGCTCGTATGCGGTCGCGCGTGTGGGTGCGCGCCGGACGCTCGTGGCGGGGCTCGTCCTGATCGCGCTGTTCGGAGCGCTGCGCGGATTTGGACCGTCGGTCGCCGTGCTGTTCGCGGCGACGACGCTGATGGGCGTCGCGATCGCCGCGATTCAGCCCGCCTTTCCGGCGCTCGTGCGTTCGTGGACCGGCGAGCGCGTCGGTCTCGGCACGGCCGCGTACACGAGCGGCTTGCTCTTCGGCGAAGTGATCGCGGCGGGCCTCACGCTGCCGCTCGTGCTACCGCTTGCTCGAGAGAGCTGGGGCGATGCGCTGGCACTGTGGTCGCTCCCGGTGATCGCGACCGCGGTGCTCGTCGCGCGCATCGGACCATCGGTCTCCGCACCGCCCCAGCGCGCGGGCGCGTGGAGGCCGCGCTTCTCCGATCCGCTCGTGTGGCGGCTCGGACTGTTGCAGGGCGGCGCGTCGATCGCATACTTCGGCACCAATGCATTCTTGCCGGATTTTCTGGTCGCGCACGGATTGCCTGGGCTGGTCGGTGCCGCGCTTGCGACGCTCAACGGTTCGCAACTCGCGGCCTCGCTGTTCGTCGCGCTCGCCGAACGGCGCGTGGTGGGACGGCGCGGACCGCTCGTGATTGCGGGTTTGCTTTCGATCGCCGGAACCGGGGTGATCGCGCTCGGCGGCGGCACGGGAGTGCTCTTCGGTGCGGCGCTCGTCGGCGCGGCCAGCGCCTTCGTGCTGGTGCTCACGCTCGCGCTGCCGCCGCTGATCGCCGCAGAGGAAAACGTGGCGGCGCTTTCGGCGGGGACGTTCACGGTCGGCTACGCGGTCGCGTTCGCGGTGCCGCTGCTGGGCGGCGCGGCCTGGGACCTCTCGCACGTCCCGGCCGTCGCCTTCGCGCCGATCGCGCTCGGCGGCCTCGCGATGACGGCGATGGCCGCGGGGCTTCGCGTCCGCGGCGCGCTCGCCGCCGCTCAGGCCGGGATCGCGGACCTCGGAGGCGGATGAGAGGCTAGACCGGCTGCGTTTCGAGGATCGCAACGTGCTCGGCCGGCGAGCCGTCGCCCGAAGTCGAATGTACCTGGTGCAGTCGCAATCCGGCCGCTTCGAGGAGCGCTTTCCATTCGCGTTCGCTTCGCTCTTTGCCGCCGGTGACGGCCAGCATATTGAGGTCGCTCAGCAGGCGCCCTTCGAGTCGCGGGTCGGCACGGGAGACGAGCGCCGGTAGGATAAATTCCATGATGAGCAGCCGGCCGTCGCGCGGAAGAACGGCGCGGCAATTTTTGAGGATGACGACGGCACCCTCGTCGCGGTATCCGTGCAAAACCTGCTTCAAGATGTAAACGTCGGCTCCAGGTGGCACCGCGCGCGTCAGATCGGCGGCAATGAACTCGCATCGGGAAGCGAGATCTTCCGCTTCGAAGCGGGCTTTGGCTGCGGGGATGCTCGTTTCGCGCTCGACGAGCAGGCCGCGCACGCGCGGTTGGATTCGGAGCACCGCTGCAAGCAACGCCCCGCATCCACCGCCGAGGTCGGCGACGACCTTGGCTCCTGAAAAATCCCAAGCCTGAGCGAGCGGCAGGTAGTCTTCGGCTGGGGCCGTGCCCATGACCGCGCGGAATATGGCGTCGGCCTCCGGAACTTGCGACCAGCGCGACGGGATATTGGAATCGCGCACCTGCGAAGCGGGCTTGCCGGCACGGACACATTCCGTCAGCAAGGACCAACTGTCGGCCAACAGATCCGCCCAAAAGATCACGGCCGGCCACGCGGACGCCGGCGCATCCTTCCGCAGCGGTTCGCCGAAAGGCGTGAGGCGGAAACGCGCGGGCGCCGTCTCCGTCGTGACGCCGATCGCGGCGAGCGCTCGCAGCAGACGGTACAACGCGCCGGGATCGGCTTGGCAGGCGTCGGCGAGATCGTCGACGCTGCGTTCGGCATCGCCGAGTGCGTCCGCAATTCCCAGGCGCGCGGCCGCGCAAACGACGCGGCTGCGAGCATAGCCCATCGCCATCTCCACGAGTTCTGCGTTTGGGATGACGTTGCCGATACCGGCCGCGCTCTTGGTCATGACGCGCTCCTGCCTCGTCATGCGGAGCGGCTCTTGGCGTAGGCGACCGCCTCGTCGAAGAGTGCGGCCAAGGCGTCGAGGTCGTCCCCACTCTGGTGGAGGGCGACCCACTCGCGCATGGTTTTTCCGAACGGACGAAACGGCGTCGCATCGCCGCGAGCGAACAGCGCCTCGACGCGCGGCGCCGCCAATTTCATGCGGGAGAGCCGAACATCGACCGCTCCTCGATCCCGGCGTGGCGCGCCAGCAGACGGCGCACCTGTCGGCGCCGCCCCTCGTCGTGTTTCTTCGGGCCTCGCCCGCCTGCAGCGGCCGGCATTTGGAATACGTTGTACCCGCTACTCGCCGCACCTTTGCACGGCCAAGGGTTTGACAGACGGTAGCCGATCGCTTCAACCGCAGTCGAATCGCGACCGTTATCGCCGTCGTTTTGACGGCCAACGTGCAGCTCGCCGCAGCGCCTGGGAACGTCCTCGTGGCGAAAACGCGCCACGGGCTCCCCCAAGGACTAGGTGGTGAGTGGGTCGACGACGGCCTGCGCCTCGCGCTAGCGCTGTGAAGCCTTTCAGCGCTCGGTCGCAAACACTTTGGGGCAGCCCGGCATCTGTTGATCGTCCGGCATTTGGCAGGCTCGGCGCGATCGAGCGAGAGAGGTGTGACAGTGGAGCTTCGAGGACCCGCGACCGCTCGCGACTACGCCGTGTGTCGGCTCGCGCGCGCCGCTGCCGCCGGCGAAGCGTCCGCGACCGCCGCGCTGCTCGAGCTGGTCTGGCCGGATGCGTACCGGACGCCTGGTCGATGCTGCGCGACCCGGCCGCCGCCGAGGACGTCGCGCAAGAAGCCTGCGCGCACGTCCTGAGCGCGATCGGCAGCCTGCGCCGTCCGGAAAACTTTTCCGTCTGGTTTTACCGGATCGTCGTCAACGAGGCAAAGCAACGATTCCGAACGACCGGCCGCGAACACGCGCTCGTCGAGAGCCTCGGTAGCGGAGCGTCAGCGGCGCCGAAACCGCGAACGACCGAAGAGCGCCTCGACCTTTGGCAGGCGGTCGACGCGCTTACGCCGGCCCTGCGCGTCGCAATCGTACTGCGATACTCCTACGAACTCAATAGCACCGAAATCGCGCAGGTCTTGGGAACGTCGCCGGTCACGGTACGCTGGCGGCTGCTGACGGCGCGTCGGCGCTTGCGCACGCTGCTACCTGCGTACGAGCCCCAATCGGAGGTGACGGAAAGTACGAGGAGAGTGTTCCGATGAACCGCAAGTCGCAGGCTAACGAACTCGGCGAGATCGTCGCGCGGTACGTCGCCGGGATCGCGATCCCGGCCTTCGACGCGAGGGCGATCCGCGCTCGCATGCGAAGCTCCGCAGCGGCGAAGCCCGCGTCGTTCTTCGGTTCGCGCCGCCGAACGCTCGCCGCGCTGGTGGTGGCGGCGGCGTTGCTTGCGCTGCTGCCGAACATCCCGGCCGTCGTGGCACAAGTGCAGCATGCGCTGCGGGCGTTTGCGGTCGTCAACGGCCGGACCGTTCCGCTCACGATTCGCGTCGTCGATCTCGCGCAAGCCCGCGCCGACATGCCGTTTACGGTGATCGCCCCGGCAGCGATTCCGGCGGGCTTGCAGCCGACGATCCGCGAGCTGTATTCCGGCACGTCGTTCGCGAACGCGCGACTCATGTTCGATTACAGCGGTCCGCTCCCGGCTCGTGTTTCCGCCTCGGCGGTGCGTGGGCCGGGGCTCACCATCATCGAGACGTCGAGCAGCGCAAGCGCCGGCAACGCCATCTTCATCAGCACGTCGCTCGGGCGCGCGCACCTGCCGCCACTGCCGCCGCCCACGCTCCCGTCCGCGGGCAAGCCCTCGGCGTACGGCCTCCTCCGGCAAGGCGGCACGGCTGTGAAAATCAAGGCGATCACCTGGGTCGCGCACGGGACGCGCGTCTCGCTGCTGAGCCCGCCGGGACTGCTGACTCCCGGACAAACAATTCGGACGGCGATGTCGCAGTAGGCGCGCCGATACGGGCGATTTCGCGCTCGCTCTGCGCGGAACGATCGGCGCGCTGACGCGCCTGCCGTACGACGGACCGCGGCTGCTCGAGATTCCCAGCGACCGTGGACCGCCGAGCGCGGGCGAGCGTTCGAGTTCCTCGCGTGGTATGCGGCGATCGTCCTCTCGCACGATGTGCCCGTACGGCCACCTGACATCAGCGACGCACCTACGCCGTTTTGAACTCGCGCGGATCGCGCACGTTACGATCGATCCTGGGCTCGCACGCGCGCGATTCGCGATCGACGAACGTGCGCTTCGGCAGGCGCAGGTTCGTCGAGCGCCTCGAGGAGGTCGCGGCCGCACGACCGCTCGGCCGGTTCAGCGCTTCGCCGCGAGCATGGCGAAGAGCGTGCCTTGCGGATCGAGGCAGTGCACCATCCACTGGCCGCCGGGGACCTCCTGCGGTCCCATTTGGACGCTCCCGCCGTTGTTCGCGGCGCGCTCGGCGGCGGCGTCGATCGCGTCGACGTTGATGTAGTAGAGCCAGTATGGTCCGGGCTCTTTCGTTCCCTTCGTCATGATGCCGCCGGTCGGCACGCCGTCGACCGCGAAGGTTTGATAGACTCCGAACTCGCCCATGTCGAGCGCTTCGGTCTTGGTCCAGCCGAAGAGTTCGGTGTAGAATTTCACCGCTTCCGGACCGTCGCCGGCATGCAGTTCGTTCCAGCCGATCGTGCCCGGCGTCCCCGGTCCGAGCGTGCTGCCCTGCGAGCCCGCCGCAGGGGTGAAGAGCAAGAAGACGGCGCCGTGCGGATCGGCCACGACCGCGAAGCGGCCGACGCCGGGAATATCTTCGGGCGCGCGGTGGACGCTGCCGTCGGCGGCCGTCACGCGCGCCGCGTACGCATCGACGTCGTCGACGCCGATATACCCGTTCCAGCAGGCCGGAGCATCCGTGCCGCCACCGGGAGGCGGCATCAAACCGGCGACGTCGCTTCCACCGATCGAGAAGAGCGTGTAGCTGGTCCCCGGCATGCCGGAATCGCGCGCGTCCCAACCGATCACGTTGTGGTAGAAGGCTTCGGCGGCCTTGTAATCGCCCGTCATCAGGTCGTACCAAACGAACTTCGACATGGATCTCATTCCTTTCGCGTCGGCTGCGACGCCATTTATCCCCGAGCGCTCGGCGCCTGTGCCGCCGCGGGTACGTCGCTGCTCGCCGATTCGGCGGCTCTGCGCAGCTCGTCGATGTCGAGCTTAACCATCTGCAGCATCGCCTTCATGGCGCGCTCGCGTTTGATGGGATCGGGATCGCCGAGCACCTCGCCCAGCCCCGCCGGGACGATGTTCCAAGCGAACCCGTACTTGTCTTTGAGCCAGCCGCACTGCAGAATCTCACCGCCGTCGGAGAGTTTCTCCCACAGCTGATCCAGCTCGGCTTGCGTCGCGCAGGTGGTGAAGAGTGCGATTGCGCCGCGCGGCGGCGTCGAGGTCGACGGTACGCCGGCGTACTCGCCGCCGTTGAGCGCCAAGAAGTCCTGGCCGTCGAGCTGGAACTCGACCATCATCACGGATCCGTTGCGCCCGGGGCCGGCCTCTCCGTAGCGGCTCACGTTCTCGATTTTCGAGTTCGGCACGACCGAAGCGTAGTAGTTCGCCGCCTCTTCGGCTTCGTCGTTGAACCAGAGCAGCGGGGCGATCTGCGGCATCAGATTCTCTTCGCTTTCTGCGCCGCCCAGCGGCGCGTTGAGGAAACGGCCCGGACGCGAGTACCATACCAACTGGTTTTGGTATCTGCGTCAAGCGCTCGGTGCAAAATAGGAAGCGCTCGCAGGTCGCCGCCGACGACCCCGGCCTCAACTGCCGTCGGGCCAGCCGCCGCGATGCAGGACCATCGGATAGTGCGGGAGCGTGCTTGCGGGATCGCGGAGCACGGCGCTGGTCTGCCGTAGGTAGGGCGCGCGCGCTCGCCAGCCGCCGGCGGGCGGCGACAATCCCAGGGAGAGCCGCGGCCGGCCGTCGGCGTCGGGCCTCGCGAGTGCGGACAGGGACTCGCGAAGCGTGCGAAGTTCGTTTGCGCCGCAGCGTTCCTGCAGTCGGTCCTCCATCTCGCCGAGACGCCGTCGATACGCGTCCTGCTCACGCTTGCCGCTTGCCGTGAGGCGAACGAGCTTCGTTCGCGGGACGGAGGCCGCATCGATTTCGATACAGCCGTGCCGTGCGAGAAATCCGAGCGACGCGCTGACCGCCTCCTTCGAGGTGCCGCTGCGTTCCGGAAGATCCCGTGAAGGTACGCCCGCCTCGTCGATGACGCGGAGGGCGTTCGAACTCGATCGTAAGTGCCAGCAGCAACGCGGAGAGCAGCGCGTATAGTTCGAGGTCGCTTGCCGCCCAGGCCGCTTGTCGCGGCCGATCGAGCGCGACGCCGGCACGCATCCCGTTTCCGTAGGTCACGACCGGAAGATAGGGCGGCGAGGCGAACTCGAGTCGGTCGACGAGCGCGCGCAGCGACGTTCTCAACCGCTCGAGCTCATCCGCGCCGAAGCGCTCTGCCCAGCGCTGCTCGAGCGCGGACGCCAACGGCCGCCAGAGCTCCTGCGCCCGGCGACCGAAGTCGGTAGCTCGAACGAGCCAACCGGCCCCACTGGGCCCGGAGCGGCGGACGGCGGAAGGCCGCGAGACGGCGATATATCCCCAGCGTTCCAGGCCGGTAAGACAGGCACGGAACGAGCCCCGGCACATGCCTCCGCGCGCTTCGAGCGACTCGACCGAAACGCCGTCCTCGCCGACGAACTGCATGAAGTTCGCCCACATCACGAGCGAGACCACGCATCGCCGACCGGAATCCGCGGCCGCGATGCGGCGCTCCGCCTCGTTGTCGAACTCGATCGTATACGCAATCAGCGTCTGCGACAGCAGGACGGAGAGCGGTGGGCGGATGCTCACGTCAGCGGAAGCCTCCCTGCCGGCGGCGTTTACACGTTCGGCGCCTGCCGCCCCGGCGCCGCGAGCCGTTCGTCCCCGAGCGATGTCGCTCCGTCCGCCGCCACGCGGGCGCAGTGGAAAGCGATCCGCGGAGGGCGAAGCGCTCGTCGATGCCGACCCAGACGAGACCGCTGTCGCGGGTTTCGATGCGACCGCTTCGGATGGGCGCGCCGCCGTAACCGTGGCGATCCCCGAACGGATCGAAAATCCAACCCCGGCGGACTATCTGAGCGTCATGTCGCGGGCGGTCTTTCAGGCCGGGCTCTCGTGGAAGCTCATCGAGTCCAAGTGGGACGGCTACCTGCGGCTCTTCGACGACTTCGATCCCGCCCAGGTTGCGCGTTACGGCGAAGCCGACATCGAGCGCATCCTCGCCGATGGTGCGGTCGTGCGCACGCGCAAGAAGATCCTCGCCACCATCGAGAACGCGAAGACGCTGCTCGCGCTCGAGCGCGAGCACGGTAGCTTGCGCGCGTACCTGCGCTCGTTCGGCGGCTACGCGGCGCTCGTCGCCGACTTGCGCACGCGCTTCAAATTCCTCGGCGAACTCTCCGCGTACTACTTTCTTTTTCGGACCGGCGAGCCCGTCCCGCGCTTCGAGGACTGGGAGAAGACGATCCCCGGCGACCACCCGCGCATGCGCGACATGGTCGCCCACGCGCGCCAACGTGGTTGGCAGGGGTGAAGCCGGCTATGCCGCCTCCACCGCGATCATCTCGACGACGGTCGTCGGTTCCGGGATCGGTTCGCCATCGCTGCGCATCCCCTGAAGGTGGAGAGCGATCGCCTCCGCGATCTCGCGCTCGATGTCGGCTAGCGTCGCGCCGGTCGAGACGCAGCCGGGTAAATCGGGAACGTATGCCGAGTAGCCGGTCGCGGTCGATTCAATAACAACGGCGTACTTCATTTCGTCCAACCTGCTTGTCGATAGATGCTGCGGAGCGTTCCCGCCGCCAACTCGTCGCCCGGCCGTCCCGGGACCGTCACCCTTCCTGGTTTTGCCGGATGCTTGAACTGATGGTGCGATCCCTTCGTTTCGTAGAGATACCACCCGTCATCGGCGAAACGTCGCAGTACATCTCGGACCTTCGCCGACACGAGCGACGTTTTCGTGGAAATCGCGGCACGTCCTCGCAGACACGCTACGCCGCGGGCGTTTCCCGGTCGCGTAACGTGAGTGCGAAGCCCACCGAGAGGGCGAGTGCGGGGACGACGCCCAAGAGGCGCGGCGCGAAGCCCACGATCGCGGCTCCGATGGTGGGGCTGAAAATTAGCGCGGCGTTGTTGAGCGCGTCGCCTAGGCCGAGCAGCGCGCCGCGCGCTTCTTCGGGAGCGGCGTCGGCGAGCACGGTCGCAAGCAGCGGCCGCAAGATCGCGCCGCTCGCCGCCCAGGCGACCACGACCGCGACGAAGGCGATGATGCCGGGCACGAACCCGAGCGCGGCGTAAGCGACGATGCCGAGTGCGAAAGCGGCCAGCGTCGCACGCTGCAGGCCCAGCCGCGTCACGAGCCGCTCCGTGCCGAAGAGCTGTGCGCACAGTCCCACGGCGCCCGCGACCCCGAGCAAGCCGCTGGCCAGTGCGGGCCCGACGCCGAGGGTGCGATCGAGAAAGAGCGAGAAAGTCGTGAACAAATACGTGAACGCAAAGACGTAGAGCGACTGGCGCGCGATCGCGCTGCCGACCGCCGGGATACGCAGCGTCGCGAGCAGCGCGCGCAACGGATGGCGCGGCGCGCGAGCCGACGGGAAGTGAGTTTCGTGCAAGAACGCGAGCGTCAGCGCAACGTTGAGCGTCTGCAGCCCGGCCGCGACCAGAAACGGGACCGCGAAGCCGAAGCGCACGAGCAGCCCGCCGAGCAACGGTCCCACGACGAAGCCCGCACCGAAGGCGGCCGAGGCGATCGCGTAGGCGCGCGGCCGCGAGGCTTCGTCGGCGACGTCGGCGATCGCGGATTGCGCGACCCCGAGATTTCCGCCGCCGAGCCCTTCGGCGATCCGCGAGAGGTAGACCGTTGCGAGATTCCCCGCGGTCGCGAGCACCACGTAACCCGCGATCGAGCAGAGCTGCGAGCCGACCAAGGCGCGCCGTCGTCCGATCCGGTCGCTGAGCGCTCCCCACAGCGGCGACGCCAGCGCGGCGCAAAACGCCGTCGTGGTCAGCAGCGTCCCTGCGAGGGTCTCGCTTTCGGAAAAGCGCTGCGCGACGAACGGCAACAGCGGAATCAGAATCGTGTAGCCGACGACGCCGAGGAACGTGATCCCGTAGATCGGGATCAGCGCGCGGGCGCGCTGCGCCTTCAGCGGCGGCGCTTGGGCGCGCGCAGCTCGCGAACGCGCGCTGCGATCGAAACGAGCGCGTAGAGCGCGACCAAGGCATAGGCCGCGATCTCGAGCCGCGTCTGCGGAACGCTAAAGCCCGCGCGGACGTCGCGGCTCTCGAGCGCGATCCCGACCAGAGCGATGATCAGCAGCAGCGCGCTGAGTGCGATCCGAGCTTGTGCCCCGAGTCTCACCCGCGTTCGCGCGGGAGCGCGAACGCGACCAGCTCGTTGCGCCGGAAATCGTTCGTCCACAGCCGCTCGCCGTCGCGCGCCAGCGAGACTGCCACGAACGGCGAGCCTGCGACGAGCATCGGCCCCGCGTCCGCGCCCGGCTCGAGATACGCGATCCGGCACCCGCCGCGCTCGCGCCCGAGCCACAGCGAAAGGTAGAGGCGCTCGTCGACCCAGGCCAAACCGATGATCTCTTCGCCGACCTCGAGCGTACGCGTCGGCGCAAAGTTCGCATCGAGTTCGAGCACGCGTTTGCGGTAGCGCTGCGAGAGCCACAGGTGGGTGCCGTCGAAGGCCAAGAAGGAGCCGGTATCGTCGGGGCATGCGATCGCTTCGCGCGATTTGAAGCCGTGGCCCGGAACGTAGCGTCGGATGAAGCGATTGTCCGCCTCGCCCCCTTCGCTGACGACGAAACGCAACTCGTCGCCGACCGCCGTCGAGCCGATCGGTTTCCCCGGGACCGCGCCCTCGTCGGCGACGACCCCCCGGCGCGGGTCGAGCGCATAGACGCGCGCCGTCTCGAACGACCCGACCCACAGCCGTTCGCCGTCGTACGCCAGCGACTGGGGCAACGGCGCGGGCGACGGAATGCGGACGATCTCCGCAAGCTCGGCAAGGTCCGGCGAAGAGGTCTGCATGGGCGCCACTTCGCGCGCCGCGAGAGGGCCCCTGGGGCGCGGGGCGCGAGGCCAGCCCGGCGCTCCGTCCGAGCGAGCCAGGGCGTCGTCTTCGGCGCGTGGATGGCGGGTCGACGTTCGACCGCGCGGGGAGTGGACGCATCGACAAGACGCCGTGTGCATCGTCTCGTCCGGCGGTCGCAGTAGGGGCAGCGTCTTCGGCGACCCGTCGTCTATTGACTCATTTGCGACTCAGACGTATCCTGCGTACGTACCTAGCCGTGTCTGCGGTTACGTCCCGAACGCTCCTGGAGGCATAGGAGTGATGACGACGGCCAACGTGTTGCTCGGTTTGACCATTTTTGGCTTCGACGCATTGCGGATGATGCTCCATATCTTCGACACGATAAACAACTTTGGCGGTCTGGGGGGCGGCCTTTAGACTCAAAGCCCGTCGCCGCCGACGGCGGCTCGCCTGGGCCATTGGCCCTATGTAGCCAGGTTCGTCGCTCGGAAGAGCCTAAGCGACGTGGCCTGTCGTGGAGACTAGCGACCTCGTCTTCCACTTACTCGGACCGCCGCGTATCGTCTACGGCGGCCAGGCGCTTCGCTTGGACCTTCGGCCGCGCTCGCTCCCGCTCATCGCCTGCCTTTCGCTCGCGCCGCATCACAGTTTAGCGCCTCGCGACGTCGCCGAACGCGTCTGGGCGTCGACCGACGATCAGGGCTCGCTCGAAACGTTGCGACGTCACCTTCACGACGTCCACGCCTGGGCCAAACGGCATGCGCTTCCGAGCGAGTTGCTCGTACGGCGGGACGGTATGATTGCACTCGACACGTCGGCGATCACCTGGTGCGACGCGTGGGAGTTCGAACGCGCCTACGAACGGAACGAGTGGCTGCGGGCGATCGACGGCTACGCTGGTCCCTTGCTCGAAGGCATCGACCACGGCTGGATCGTCGCTCGCCGCGATGACCTGCGGCGCCGTCACGAGACCGCGCTCGAGCGGCAGCTCGAGCTTGAACTTGAGCAGCATGCTTGGCAGGCGGCGGAGGCGATGGCCCGGCGGGCGCTCGCCGACGATCCCTTGCGGGAACGTGCCCTGCGCGGCCTGATGACGGCCCTTGCCGAAGGCGGACAACGCGCGCGTGCTTTGACCGAGTATGACCTCTTCGCCGAGCGGCTCGGCCGCGACCGGCACGCGGCTCCGTCGCACCCCACTCGAACGCTTCGCGACCGAATCGCGACCGAACGTCGCATCGTCGCCGGCGCACCGCCCGTTTTGACCTCGTTCGTCGGTCGAGCCGGCGAGATCGAGGAGGTGACGGCCTTTTTGCAGGCACACCGCATCGTCACGATCGTCGGCGCACCCGGCGTCGGAAAGACGCGCCTCGCACTCGAGGTCGCGCAGCGGCTCGCTCCATCGTTCACCGAGGGAGCCGCGTTCGTCTCGCTCGCCGGTGTGCGCGAGCCGGAAGCCGTCGCTTCGGCGCTTGCGGCGGCGACGGTCGCCGCCGACGCGCGTTCGCTTGCGCGCCTGCTCGTCGTCGACAATGCCGAGCACGTCGTTGCCGCCGTCGCCGAACATTTGCCGCGCGCACTCTCGGCAGCACCTCTGGCGCGGGCGATCGTCACCAGTCGCGCCGCTCTGCGCTGCGACGGCGAGGCGATCCAGCGCCTCGAGCCGCTCGCGATCGCGCCGCTCGGCGTCGCGCGCGAGCGGCTTCTCGCCTATGACGGTACGGCGCTCTTTCTCGAGCGCGCCGGGGCAATCGTCGCCTCGATCGCGCGTGGACGCTACGATCCGGAAGCGGTCACTCGGATCGTGCGCGCAGTCGACGGCGTTCCGCTGGGCATCGAGCTCGCAGCCGCGAGGCTGCGCAGTCGCACCCTCACCGAGATCGCAGACGAGCTCGAGCACTCGGCACCCGGATCGCTCGCCGGCGCATTTGAATGGGCCTACGCCATGCTGCCGCCGGAGCTGCAGCGAACCTTGCGGAATCTGGCCGTAGCGCGCGGCGCGTTCACGCGCGAGGCCGCCGGCGCGATCGCGGACTGCGACGCAGTCGACCTCGAGCGACTCGTCGAGCAATCGCTGCTGTGCGGCCCCGACCCGGAAGATCCGATCGCGCGCTTCACGATGCTCGAACCGATCAGGCGGGCTGCGCTTGCGGAACTCGCGCGCTGCGGCGAGCACGACGAAGCGACGGCGCGGCTGGCGCGCTGGACGATGGGGCGCTACATTGCGCGCATGGCCGAGCTACGGACGGGCCGCGCGTACGCCGAATACGACTGTCTCGAGGAAGAATATGCCGCGATCGAATTGGCGCTTGCATGGGCGCTCGACGAGGGCCGAGACATCGCGGGCGGACTCGACCTATGCCTTGCGCTCTCGCGCTATTGGTCGGATATGGGCACCGCACCGCTCATGGTGCGCTGGTTCGATCGCGCCCTCTCGCATCCGGAACTCGATCGTCGCCGGCGGCTCGAGGGAACGCGCGTCGTGGCGCAAATGCTGCGCAACGGCGGCGATTACCGGCTGGCGCTCGAGCGTTGTGTCGCGGCCGTCGCGGCGGAGCGCGCCAACGACCCGGAGGCGCCCGAGGTCGCGCTCGCGATCGTCTACGCGGCCAACGCGCATCGCCTCGTGGGCGAATTCACGCAAGCGCACGAGCTTGCCGCCGAAGCCGAGCGAAACTTCGAGGCACGGGGGCGTTCGTATTACGCGGCCTTTGCGCGCAGCGCTCGGGCCGCGATTCTCTACGCCGAGGGCCGGCCGGACGAAGCGGACGCGATCGCGCTCGAGGCGCTCGATAGCTTCGTGGCGGAGGGGGCAAGCGGCGAGATCGCGATGACCTGGCAGGTTCTCGGCGCTTGCGATCTCGCGCGTGGTCGGCTGCAGCGCGCAATCGATCGCTTAGAGAGGGCCGTGCGCTGCTCGCTGGAGGCCGGCACGCGTTACGTGCTCGCGTACGCACGCTTGATGCTCGGGGTCGCGCAGCGCCTTTCCGGCGACCGCGGCCGAGCGGTGACCGAGCTGCGCGAGGGGGTCGCACTCGCGCGGGAGATTGCCGACGTCGAGCTACGGATCAATGCACTCGAGAACGCGGCGCTCGCCCTTGGTGACGAAGACTCCTCGCAGGCGTGGCGGGCGCTGGAAGTTGCCGCGCGCGAGCGCGAACGCTTCCACCTGCCGCGCGCACCTGGCGAGCTTCCTCTGTACGAGCGGATCGTCGCCGGTGTCGGCGCCTCCATCCCGTCGGCCGAGCGTGAGCGAATCGCCGACGAGGCGCGCGGCGTGTCGGTCGCCTGGGCGCTCGAGCGGATCGCCTGCGCGCTCGATGCGCCCGCAGAGAGGTCCGAGCGCTGAGCCGCGGTCAGCGCGCGAGCGCCGCTCGCGTCGCCGCCGACGGCCTCCACGACAGCAGTTCGAAGTGCTCGGCGGCACGAAGCCGCGCGCCCCGGCGCGGATCGGTTCCGGGAAAGTCGCCGTCGGGGTGATCGATACCGGTTTCGAGTGCAAGCTCGTAGCCGCCCTCGACGACAACGCTCCGAGAGGCCTCGTCGCTCCCGGTTCCGGCGGCGGGCGCTTCCGCCGTTGCTGTTTCCAACCACGCGACCTCCGCAGCTCGGCCGACGCCAACGTATTCGCGGCAGAAGACCGCAGCTTCACCCTCGCCCAATCGGTGGAGGTCGATCAGCGAGGCGTTGGCATGGTAGCCGAATACGATGCCGCCGGCGCAAGCCCGCGCCACGAGCGCGTCGAGCACCGGCAACGCGCGTCTGTTGCCGCCGATTGCGACGCGCCAGCGCGGAAACCCGTTCGCACCTGCGGCGAAGGCTTCGGCCGTACGGAGCGGACGCACCGATCCGGCCGCGATGGCCTCGAGGGCAGCGAAGGCTTCGAGCGACCGGCGCAGCCTTGGTTCGGAATCGACGGTTGCCGTCACGGTGATCGTTCGCAAGAAGCTGCCGTCCAATCTCAGCACGCCGCGAACCGCGATCATCGGGAACCCGAGCAGGTGAGCGACGACGAGACGCTCGTACGACGTCCACCAAAGCGCGAACACTTCTTCCGAAACGGCGTCGAGCGGAAACGTCAGTGCGGCGCGCACGAGCTCCCCTCGCGGGCCGAAGTAGCGTGCCCCGAACATCGCTAAGTCACGCACGACGCCGCGACCGCCGCGCAGTTCGGCGAACGCGGCGTCGAAGCTGCAACCATAGCCCCAGCGTACCGCCCCGACCGTCCGCAAATCGTCCGGCCGCGGGCGGAGCCGGGCCGGACGGTTTTTGGACGGTCGCGGTCGTAGACTGGCCCCCGAGATCGGAGGTGTCCGCTCCCGCGTGGGTCCCCTACCGCTCATCTTCGGCGTGACCGGTCATCGCGATATCCGCCTGGCCGACCGCGACGCGATTGCGTCTCTGGTCGGCGCGGTCTTCGACCGGTATCGCGCACGGTGTCCCGCGACCCCGTTTATCCTGATCTCGGGACTGGCGGCCGGTGCCGACCGGCTGGTCGCACAAGTCGCCTGCGAACGTGGGATCGCGATCCATGCCGCCTTGCCGCTTCCGCTCGAAGAGTACGAGCAGGATTTCAGCGAGCCCGCCGACCTGCAAGAGTTTCGGATGCTGCTCGACCCGCGCTCGCACGGTTGCGCCGAGCGCGTGTACGTCGTTCCGGCGGTCGCTGCCGAGGGGACGACGGCCGAAACGGCGCCGGCCCGGCCGCACTGTTACGCGCTGCTCGGCGCCCACATCGTGCGCTACTGCGACGTGCTGATCGCGCTCTGGGACGGGCGCCAAACGGGCAAGGAAGGCGGGACCGCGGACGTCGTCGACAAACAGCTCGCGCGCACTCGGAACGCCGACCAGCGTCCGCTGCTCGCACACCCCGACGCCGGTCCGACCCATCACATTCTCACCCCGCGAGCTTCCCTCGACGGCGACACCGCGATCCCGCTCGTCGGACGCGAACTCTTTCCGGCCGACCACGAGTCGGCCGACCCCGCCGCCTATTTCGAAGGCATTTTCGCGGACTTCGAGGCCTTCAATCGCGACGCTCCGCTGGCCGCGGATGCACCCACGCAAGCAGCGGCGATTTTGAGCACCGCCGACGCGGCCGGCGTGCGCTTCCGCCGGCAATGGTTCCAAAGGGCCGAGTGGGTCCTTGGGTTTGCCTTCGTCTTCGCGCTCGCATTCGAAGTGTTCGTGCACGCTCGCGACTTCGCGCAATCGCAGCCCGGTGCCGTCAACCTGGCGATCGACTGGCTTTGGATCGTGCTCCTGCTCCTCGGCCTGGTCTCCTACGCGACGGCGTACGTGCGCGCACGCCCCAAGAAGTTCCGGGCGCTGCAGAGCAAATTCCTCGACTATCGCGGGGTCGCCGAAGGGATCCGCGTCCAAAACTACTGGCATCGCGCCGGCCTCCCCGATGCGGCTTGGCAGAGCTACGCCCCGCGCCAGCAGAGCGAGATTCCCTGGATTCGCCGCGCGGTTCGCACCGCGGCCTACCTCGAACTCGCGAACGCTCCGCGCGCGCAAAGCGAATCCGGCGACGAACTCGCAGTCCTGCGGACGATTCGCGACCAGTGGATCGGCTCGGCCGGCGACGCCTCCGGGCAAGTCGGGTACTTTGCGGCCCGCATCGCGAGCGAAGGCGCTGCCTTGCGCAAGAGTTCCCGCTGGAAGC